>JAOUHF010000025.1 GCA_029865325.1 Thermoleophilia bacterium | reverse complement strand
CGTCCAAGTGACAACTTGTTACTTGACAGGAGGCCGGCTCGACGCTTTACCTTGGACGCTTGTAACAAGTTGTCACTTGGATAAGGTGGCCGCGTGAACACCGGCGCTCGCGTGACCGTCTACGAGGTCGGGCCGCGCGACGGGCTCCAGAACGAGCCGGGGGTGCTCGCTCCCGATGTTCGCGCCGAACTGGTTCGCCGGCTCGTCGCCACGGGTATCCGGGCCGTCGAAGTCGCGAGCTTCGTCGATCCGCGCCGCGTGCCACAAATGGAGGGAGCGGAAGAGGTCGTCGCAGTGCTGGATCGCTCGCCGGAAGTCGTGTACGCCGGCCTCGCTCTCAACGAGCGCGGCTTCGAGCGGCTGGTCGAGGCGGGGCTCGACGAGGCCCGCTTCGCGTTCGGTGTAACCGAGTCGTTCACTCAGCGCAATCAGGGCGCGACGGTGCAGGAGTCGCTCGAGGTCGCGGCCCAGATCGTCGCGCGCAGCCGCGAGGGCGGACTCCGTAGCGCTATCACGCTGAGCGTCGCTTTCGGATGTCCGTTCGAAGGTCGCGTGGAGGCGGCGAGGGTGCTCGAGCTCGTCGAGCGCGTGGCGACAATGGGGCCCGACACGATCCTGTTGGCCGACACGATCGGAGTTGCCGTGCCCAGCGACGTGCGTGAGCTGATCGCTCGAACCGCTGGGCACGGCGTACAGGTCGGAGGTCACTTCCACAACACCAGGAACACGGGATACGCGAACGCCGTCGCGGCGCTCGAGGCAGGAGCGACCGTGCTCGATGCATCCGTTGGGGGTCTCGGCGGTTGCCCGTTCGCGCCGAAGGCGACCGGGAACATCGCGACGGAGGACCTCGCCTACCTCCTTCATCGGGAAGGCATCGAGACGGGGATCGACCTCGACGCGCTGCTCGAGGTCTCGGTGTGGCTCGAAGGCATCCTCGGCCGGCAGCTCGACGGCCAGCTCTACCGGGCCGGTACCTTTCCTCCTGCTGTCAGAAAGTGACGACGCGCTCCGCCCAGAGCGTCCAGTCAGTCAGCTCCTCGAGGGAGGAGTGGACCGCACCGTCCACGAGCTGCTCGTCGATTATCCCGCGAGCCTTCAGACACGTGCCGCAACAACCCACCGGTACGTGCTTCTTCGCGAGCCCTTTGAGCATGCGCTCGAGGTTGTAGTAGCCGTCAGGGGTCAGCTGACCTTTGACGGCACAACCGACCGCGTCCCCCATGAGGAACACTCGCACTTCGACGTCGTCGCGCTTCGCCAGCGACAGAGCAAGCCGGAAACCATTGTACGAGCGCTCCGCGCCGTACGGGGCGTCATTGAGAACGAGGAGGTAACGCATGCTCGCATCGTCGAGCCTCGGCGCTGCGACCACATCAGGGAGAACGCCGCGCCGCCTGCGGGAAAGACCGGATCCGGTCTACACACCCGCGGGCAGGATCGTCCCGCGCACCTCGCCGAGCTCCAGCTCCCCCGCTCGCCCTCGGAGAACGACCTCGTCGTGATCCTCGAGGAAGGTCCTCGTGCTTCCGTCGCCGAGGCGGATGGGGCGCGCGCCGTTCGAGGTGAGCTCGATCAGCGAGCCCTCTGTCCCGTGTTCGGGCCCCGAGATCGTGCCCGAGGCAAAGAGATCGCCCGTCGCGATCGACGCACCATTGACCGTCGCATGCGCAAGTTGTTGCGGCATCGTCCAGTAGAGCCCGCTCGCGTTCGTTCGAGAGACGACGGTGCCCGAGAGTTCCACCTCGAGCTCGATATCGAGAGCCCAGTCTCCGGCGATACACAGGTAGGGAAGCGGTTCGGGATCCTGCTTCGGTGACGGAACGAACCTATCTTCGAGCAGCGCCAGAGGAGTCACCCAGGCAGCGATCGAGGTGGCGAAGGACTTCCCGAGGAAGGGTCCGAGCGGTTGGTATTCCCAGGCCTGGATGTCGCGCGCGCTCCAGTCGTTCACGAGCACCACGCCGAAGACGTGATCCCGAAAGGCCGAGGCAGGCACGGGTTTCCCGAGTCGGCTTCCAGCCCCGACGACGAAGCCCAGCTCGAGCTCGATGTCGAGTCGCCTGCTCGGGCCGAAGCGGGGCGCAGGATCGTTGGGCGCCTTCGCCTGACCACACGGGCGAACCAGCGGAGTCCCGCTGACGACCACCGTTCCACCTCGGCCGTGGTAGCCGACCGGAAGATGGCGCCAGTTGGGCAGGAGCGGTTCGGCGTCGGGCCGAAACAGGCGCCCGAGGTTGGTCGCATGCTCGAGCGACGAGTAGAAGTCGACGTAGTCGCCGACGTCGATCGGAAGGTGGGTCGTCGCCTGCTCGAGCGGAATGATCTCCGCGCCACTCGTGACGAGCTGGTCGACCCGAGCCAACGTGTCCTCCCAGGTCGAGCGGCCGAGAGCAAGAAACGAGTTCAGGCTGGAAGCGTTGAACACCGCGCCCAGGCCCGCTGTGGCGAGATCGAGGACGCCGTGCCCGACGCGGAACCCGACTCGGGGCTCGTCACCCGCGACGGAGAACACCCCGAAGCCGACTCCTCCGGTCACAGAGGCAGCACTCCAAGTGCTTCCAGCTCCTCGACCGGGTCGAAGAAGCTACAGCTACCGATCGAGTGGAGGCGGTTCCGCCTGGCGAGCGCGAGCTCCTCTGCAGATGCCGAGCGCGCGCGCCACGAGAACACGTTCGCGTCGAGCTCGAACGAAGCGGAGTCGGTTTCGGCTAGGGCCCTCTCCTCGTTGCCGAACACGACGGCGGCGAGGAGGTTCAGGAAGCCGTGTTCTCCGTTGGCACGCACAGCTCGATGGAGCCCCGCGGTGGCCTTGAAGCCGAGACCCCTCACACGACAGCTGCCGACGAATGCCGCGAGCGCTTCCGTGCTAGGGGCCGTTGCTCCCCCGCAGCGGACCTTCGCCCGAAAGCCGTGCGCACTGATGGCGTCGAGTCGGTCCTCGAGCCCGTCGTCGAGCGGTATCTCGACGTAGACCTCCGAAGCAAGCGAAGAGAGCGTTGCCTGCTCGCTCCCCATTCGCACCTCGACGGCTTCGACGCTCGACCCGGTCGGAAGCGGCCCATCGAGCACCGCGCTAACGCCACGACCGACGTCGGGAATCTCGTCGAGCAGCGTCGCGGGGCAGACAAACCGCGCGAGCATGAAGGCATCGCGGCTCGCCCGAGCGCGCTCATCCTCCGCAATGGCGTCAGGAAGCGCCAGCGACGCGGGAGGGAAGAGCGGTGCATGGTCGATCAGCCGCGAGAGCAGCGCAACTCGAGCATCGCCGTGGAGCTGCATCGGGCCAGATCTTCGCAGAGGGGTTCTCGACACGTTGTTAACCCAGTGTCCATGGGCTCCGCGTGCTCAAGGGCACTCAGCGGTCTACCGATGAGAACCGAAGCGAACCTGCATGTCCGACCCTGCTCCCATCGAGCCAGCGCCACGGCCCCCGATGAGCCTCGTTTCGAACGGCTCGGCGGAGCCGTACCGGCGGCTGGCCGAGATCTTTCATGACGTGCTCTCCGAGCAAAGCCTCGACGCGCTCCTCGATCGCATCGCGGACACGCTCGCCGAGCTCATCCCGTACGAGGACGTCCATATCTACGAGGCCGACGAGGCCAAGCGTGAGTTGATTCCGGTGCTCGCCCGCAGCAAATGGGCCGATGAGGTGATGAGTGAGACGTTCTCGTTCGGCGAGGGGATCACGGGCTGGGCCGTCGAGCATCGTGAGGCCGTGCTCGCGAACAAGGCCCACCTCGATCCCCGTGTGCGCTTCGTCCCAGGGACCCCGGTCGAGCCCGAAGCACTCATCGCGGTTCCGCTGATCGCGCGAGGGCACTTAAAGGGCACTCTCAACATCTACCGTGTCGGTGAGGACGTCGTTTTCACGGACGAGGAGTTCCTCCTCGCCAGGCGCTTCGGAGACGCCGCCGCTCTCGCGATCGACAACGCGCACATCCGTGCACACCTCGAGCATCAGGCGGAGACCGACGCGCTCACTGGTCTCTACAACCACCGCGCCTTCCACGACCGTCTCCGCCAAGAGCTTGTGCGCGCTTCCGCGGAGCACACGACGGTCGGTCTCCTGATGCTCGACCTCGACGACTTCAAGAAGGTCAACGACGTCTACGGGCACGGCATCGGCGACCAGTTCCTCAGCCAGGTTGCCGATGTCCTGCGGGCGACCGTGCGCCAAGGCGACGTCGTCTGCCGCGTCGGCGGAGAGGAGTTCGGCGTGATCCTGCCGTCAGGGGACCTGCGTGGCTCCATGGTGCTCGCCGAGCGCATAGGGGGAGAGCTCGGAAAGCTCGAAGCCGACGCAGCCGGGCGACTCACGGTCTCGACGGGAATCGCGATCGGCCCGGAGCATGCGGCAAACCCACGTGAGCTGGTCGCGTGCGCCGAGGCGGCGATGATGACGGCCAAGACTCGCGGGAAGGGCCTGATCGTCCCGTTCGACGAAACCACGGACGAGCGGCCGTCGGAGACCTCGGTTCGGCACGACGATGTGCGCGAAATTGCGCACCTGAAGATGCTTCAGAGCCTCTCCGGAAAGCTCTCGCGGCTGAACGACGTGGAGCGAATCGCGCTCACGATCGCGGACGAGCTCCGGCTCCTGATCGATTACCACAACTGTCGCGTCTTCCTTCGAAACGACGACGAGTTGACGCCAGTGGCATTCCGCGGAGAGCTGATAGCGGCCGAGCCCGGCTCCCCCGTCGAGCTACTCCCCACATCGGTGGGCCGCGGCATCACTGGTCACGTGGCGGAAACCGGGGAGCCTCTTCTCGTACAAGACGCAGCCCACCACGAGTTCGGTGAGCAGATCGCCGGAACCGCAGAGATCGAGGAGTCGCTGCTCGCGGTCCCGCTGAAGTTCGGCACGCGCGTGATCGGCGTCATCGTCATCTCGAAACTCGGACTCGACCAGTTCGACGCCGACGATCTGCGCGTACTCGAGGTTCTGGCAGGGCACGCATCGGTCGCTCTCGAGGACGCGCGTCTGAACGAGGCCCAGCGTCGAGAGGTAGAGAGCGCGAAGGCGCTTCTCGCCTTCGGTCGTGAGGTCGCGGAAGCCAAGGGGATTGCCGAAGTGGCCGAGTGCGTCGTGAACGGCTCGGCGCGAATCCTCTCGACTCCCAGTGCATCGATCTGGCTCCAGGACGCCTTGAGCGGACATCTCACACGGCTTGCAGGCGTTCCTGATGATCTGTTCGGGCAGACCCGTATCTCCGCCATTCCGGCAGAGCATCTCGGACCTTGGCTCACCCGCACCGAGCCGTACTTCATCGAGGCCTCCGATTACGCATCAGTTGCATCTCCGCCAGAAAGCACAGACGGTCGCTTCGCAGTCGCTCCGTTCGTCATCGACGGGCGCTGGGGCGTCATCGCGACGGCCATCCCGACGACAGTGCACGGAGATCGCGAGCTGGAGCTACTTGGCGGCGTCGCCCGCCAGACGGAGCTGGCGCTCCAGAACGCTGCCAGCTACGAGACGCTCGAGCGCACGTTCCTCTCCACCGTCGAGGCTCTTGCCAACGCTCTCGAGGCGAACGACGAGTTCACGTCGAACCACATCCGCTGGATCACCGACTTGGCACTCAAAGTGGGCGTCGCGCTGGGGCTCGAGCCGCACGAGCTGAAGCGCCTCGAGCTCGGCGCGCTCCTCCACGACATCGGCAAGATCGGGATCCCCTCGAAGATCCTCACAAAGCAAGGGCCGCTCACCGAAGAGGAGCGCGCGATCGTCGAGACGCACCCCATCCTCGGAGAGCGCATCCTCGCGCCTATTGAGCAGCTCGAAGAGGTGCGACGTATCGTGCGCAGCGCTCACGAGCATTACGACGGAGGCGGCTATCCCAACGGCCTGGCAGGAAACGACATCCCGCTCGAGTCGAGGATCGTCCTGGCGTGTGACGCGTTTCACGCCATGACGACGGATCGCCCGTATCGCAAGACGCTCGGCGTCGAGGAGGCGCGGCGGCGCCTCGTCGAGGCGTCCGGGTCACAGTTCGACCCACAGATCGTGGACACGCTACTCCGTGTCCTCGACGGTTGACGACGGTCTGATATCGCGCTATCTGACGCGCACTTTGAGCTTGAGGAAGTTGTCCTCTCCAAGCGTCTGAAGGCCAATCTCAGCTGATGTCTGGACGTTCTTGGCGACGAGCTTGTACAGCCCGGCTTTCCTGAACACGAGCGTCCGTGTCGTCCCCGTGTACAGCCGCGATCCGCCGAGAGCGAGTTTGGGACCTGCCGTCTGCCTGAGCTCGAAATCCATCGGACAGGAAGCCCGAAGCTTGAGCCGTGTGCCACGCTTGACGAAGATCGTGGTCACCGGCCCACGCGTCTTCGACCCGGTCGCCCAGACGTGGCAATTGCGGACGACGTGCACGATCGACAATGCGAGCGTAGGAGCCTGAGTTGACGCAATGGCGATGGGAACCGCCGTCACAGCAGCGCCGACGAGAAGTACGAGCGCCAACCGTCGCCTCATTCGAGCAGCGTAGCTCAGTACGATGGGACTCAGCCGCAACTGGGCTAGGCTAGTCGCGTGCTCGAGCGTTGGACCCGCGGAGTCCTGCGCTTTCGAGCGTTCGTCATCGTCTGCTGGCTCTTCGTGCTCGTCGCCGGCGTGCTGAGTGCCGAAGCTCTGCCGCGGCTTCTCTCGATCTCGTACGCGGTGCAGGGAACCGAGTCCGAGCGCGCCCGGACGCTCCTGGAGAGACGGTTCGGCGAGCAGCCTGAGGGGACGTTCATCGCCGTCTTCGAAGTGGCCAGGTCGTCGAAGGAACTCGAAGCCGGCCTGAAACGCCGCCTCGAACGAGCGGCTGCGCTCGTTCCAACCGGTCGGGCAGGCGAGCTTCGCGACGGCGACGGCATCCTGTACGGCGAGATCGCGACGAATCTCGGCCTCTCGCAGGCCAAGGGATACACAGGGAGCCTACGAGAGTCGCTCCGAGCAGACGGGGAGCCGAACGCCTACGTCACGGGACAGCCGGCCCTACAGCACGATATCGACCCCGTCGTCCGCCAGGATCTTCAGCGAGCCGAGCTCATCGCGGTGCCGCTCGCGCTCGCCATCCTGGTCGCAGTCTTCGGGCTCTCGATCGCCGTCTTCGTTCCCCTGGTCTTCGCTGCCTGCACGATCACGGCAACGCTCGGGATCGTCTACGTGATCGCACACGCGACCTCGATGACGACGTACGTCACCGCGCTCGTCGAGCTAATCGGACTGGGGCTGGCGATCGACTACTCGCTGCTGATCCTCCATCGGTTCAGAGAGGAGGTGACCAGCGGCGGATCGACCGACCCAGCGGTCGTGCGCACCATGGCGACCGCGGGTCGTGCGGTCGTCGCCTCGGGGCTGGCGGTGGCTATCGGGCTCGCGGTGCTGCTGGTCGTTCCAGTGCCCTTCATCCGATCGCTCGGGATAGCGGGGCTCCTGGTTCCCCTCGTTTCGATCGCAGCGGTCCTGACGCTCCAGCCTGCCCTGCTCTCGATACTCGGCGAACGAGGCGTGCGCCGACTCGGAGCATGGAGGCGTGCGGGTGAGCCGGGGAGAGCGCAGGACTTCGAATCCTCCTTCTGGACACGTCTCGCACCCATGATCGTGCGCCACCCGCGAACGCTCCTCGTGCTCGGTCTGCTGATCCTGGGCGCCGCCTCGATTCCGTTTCTCTCCCTCACCCTCTCTCCGGGCTCGATCTCGACGCTCCCCGCCACGCCCGAGGCGGTCCGCGGCTTCGTCCGACTCAGTGACGGAGTTGGGCCGGGGGCGGTGACACCGACGCAGATCGTCGTCGAAGGGAGCCGGCCCGGAGAGACGCGCGTCGGCCCGGTCCGGAAGGCCATCGAGCGGCTCGCGGACGAGCTCTTCCACGACCCCGAAGTCCTGCTGGTCGCGAGCGGCTCCCGAACCCCATACGTCGACGAGAGTGGCCGCTTCGCCCGCGTCATCGTTGTCGGCAGACACGAATACGGAGCCGAGCCGTCGCTACAGCTCGTGCGCCGGCTTCGCGAGAGTCTCGTGCCGGCCGCGGAGTTTCCACCTGGTGTCTCCGTGAGCTCGGGCGGTGTTCCGCCTCAGGGCGTCGATTTTCTCGACCGCGCATACGCGAACCTCCCCTGGATCATCCTCGCGGTGCTCGCCCTGACGTACGTCGTCCTGCTGCGCGCGTTTCGGTCGCTCCTGCTTCCCCTGACAGGCGTATTGCTCAATCTTCTCACGGTGTCCGCCGTGTGCGGTCTCCTCGTGCTCGTTTTCCAGTGGGACGTGGGACGCTGGCTGCTCGGCACCTCGGAGACATCGGAGATCGAGGCGTGGGTTCCGATCGTCCTCTTCGCGACGCTCTTCGGGCTCTCGATGGACTACGAGGTGTTCCTCGTCTCCCGCATGCGCGAGGCATGGGACGAAGTGCCCGACACCAGTCGGGCAATCGCGCACGGTCTCGATCGGTCTGGGCGCGTCGTCTCCGCGGCGGCAGCGATCATGGTCGTCGCTTTCGCAGGTTTCGTCGCCGGTCGAGTGGTCGGCCTCCAGCAACTGGGGTTCGGTCTCGCCCTCGGGGTTCTTCTCGACGCCACCATCGTGCGGATGCTGATGCTCCCGTCGCTGATGGCCATCCTCGGGCGCTACAACTGGTGGCTCCCGGCTTCCGCTGCTCGACTCGCACGAGTCGAGCCGTCACCGCTCGGTCAGTAAAGAGGAAAGGGCGCCTTTCGGCGCCCTTTCCGGCGAGGGCAGAGTCTCGCTTCTCTTACTTGACGACCTTGATCGCCAGCCGGATGGCGGGAATGTCGTAGCCGGCTGCAAGACCTGGGGCATCGCGCGCGAACCCGAGCAACGGCACCATGCCGAGCTGCGAGTACGGATATGCCGGCTGCTGCGTGTACAGCAGCGGATACAGGTCGATGAGATGGGTTCCCGGCTCGCCCGTCGCGAAGAGCTGAACGCGGACGTAGCCGTTGCTGTTGAACCCGCAGGCGTAGCCGATGTAGCTGTTGTCGTACGTGACGGCCAGCGTGTTGTCGAGCTGCGTCCAACCGACGCCCTTCAACTCCACGATGAACGGCTGGCCAGCCTTGACCACCTTCGGGGCACGGACGAAGCTCCGCTTCACGAAGTACGGCACCTGCGCCATGATCTCGCCGGCCTGGACGACCTGGATCGCGTGCCAGCCACCGAGTCCGTCCGGAATGGTGACTGGGGCCCGAAGCGAGCCGTCCGCCGCCGCAGTAGCCCTGCCGAGCGGCTGCGACGTGAACTTCCAGCACTGCCCGGTGCAGTTCACCCGATTGCCGACGACCGACGTCCAGAGGAGATCGACCGGTGCGCTCGGGGTGAGCCCCGTGGCGGACACGTTCACCTTCGAGAGGATCGCCCCCTTGTCGGAGTCGATCGCGACACGGGCCGTCGAGTCCTTCGCGACATCCGCGTCGATCACGGTCGTCCTCGCGCTGATCGTCGGCCGAACCGATACGGCCTGCTCGAGGTAGGTCGCCGGAGACCCGGCGTCCTTCGTCACCGTGAACATCCGGCGGTGGCCGTCCGTCCACGGAACGGGCGACTGCTCCATGTTGAGATAGGGCACCGTGTGACTCGACCCCGCGTACTCGATCCAGTGCCGGCCAACGCTCCCGGCCGCGCGGATCTTGAAGGTCGTGACACCACGAGTCGTGTTCGCGGACACCGCGCCTGCGTAGTGGTTGTCGTACAGCACCGCGCCGACGCTCTCGTAGGTGGGCGACCCCATTCCGACGACGGTGACCTTGATCGGCGTGCCGACCGGCCCCCGCTTCGGCGATATCGTCACGGTCCGCTCGACGAGGAAGCCGCCTTTGGCCACCTGGACTCCGTCCACGACGGCGAAGATGTCGTGGATTCCACCGAAGTCCTTCGGCGCCTTGAATGCTGCTGTGAACGCACCGCTCGCATTCGTCTTCGCGGTGGCGAGCACCACGCCGATCTTGTCGACCTTGCGTCCGAGATAGTCGACGCTGTCGGGCTTCGGGTCGAGGATGTAGCGGACACTTGCGGTCATCCAGACGAGCGTCACGTCCTTGTTCGCAGGCAATGCCGCGCCGGAAAGCGTGACGTTCGTGCCCGAGACAGCGACGTCCGGTGTCGTCTTGAGGGTCTTCATGGTCTCGCTTGCCTTGCCCGGATCCGTGATCGCACCCGGGATGGGCGGTGTGCCAGGAACGACGGGTGAAGGCACGACCGTCGGATCAGCCGCGGCCACCGACTGCAGCACGACGACAGTCGCGGCCGCGACGACCAGCGTGACGACGCGCCTCCCCCGTGCCGTGCGAATCTTACGGTTCATCTCTCTGCCCTTTCTGTCGTCACCGCCGCTTTCGGGCGGCGGTTGGGTTGATCGTCATCTGGTAGTCGTAGCGCCCGAACTTGTTCGCCTCCGTCTTGAAGACGATGCGAGCGTTGACTGAGCCCAACGGGTAATCGGCGGGGATGACCCAGGCCGCAGTCCAGAACCAGACGCGGTTGGTGGAAGCCCCATGAGCGCCCCAATTCAGCTTCAGGTTGGGCTGGCCGGGGCGGCTGACGTACGCGTACTTCACGTTCTCGGTCGACAGCACATCGCCCGTGTCGGCTTCACTTCCCCAGATGCGGAAGACGACCTGCTCTCCGCGCTGGAAGACGTTGGTCTGCGTACAGCCGATGGGTCGCGGCTTCGCCCCGACGGGACGTGACCCGTTGACCGTGTCGACATACAGGAACACGTTCAACTTCTCGGGAACCTGAGCGAATGCTGGGGCCGCAAGGGCGCCGAACACTGCAAGGGCGCCGAGCAGCAGGAACAGTCGTTTCATGGATGGCCTCCGATCTCGAGCGTTGATGAGCAATCGGGTCATCGCTCAGGCTTTCGTGATGGTGAGTTGAGAGGTCGCGACGGGGATCTGCACGAAGCTGCCGTACTGGCTCGCCTTCGTCTTGAGAAGGACATTGAACTGGACGAGTCCGAGCGGGTAGTCCGCGGGAATCGTCCAGGTTGCCTTCCACTGCCACGCCGGAAGCACCTTCGCCGCCGAGGGTGCGTAGGTCAGCTTGACGTTCGGCTGGCCCGGAACCTTCACATAGAAGTACTTGACGTCGTCCCCGGTGAGGACCTTGCCCGTCTTGCTCTGCCCTGCGAACGCGCGAAACTCGACGGTCGAGCCTTGCGCGAAGTAGTTGGAGAGGGCACCCGCGTTCGTCGTGGTTTGCGTCGACACGAAGTACTGAACGACCTTGGGCGCCGGGAACGGGGTCTCGGTGGGTGTCTGCGCCCCGCCCACAGCAGTCACGACGACAGCGGTGATCGCGACTGCGAGGGTCAGAATTGTTCGTCTCATTGGCTCCTCCTTTGCGACGTGTTTGCCATGGCCTCAGACGAGAAGCTTTCCGGTGAACTTGATCGAGAACGTGCCCTGGCCACGGTCGTAGACGCCCGTGAACTTCAGGGTGCCCTTCACCTTCTTGAACAGCTTCGTCCCCTTCAGAACCTTCGCCCGGCCGGTGACGCTGAAGACGTTTCCTTCCTCGTCCCCGCAACCTGTGCCGGTCAGCACCTGGAAGCTGAGGTTGCCCTTCGCTCCGGTCATGACACCAGGGCCCGTGAAGGGCACACAGGGCTGTTGCGTCGAGTCGCCCTTGCCCTTTCCGGTGATCTTGCCCTTGCCGATGGGCTTCCCCGTACCGACTCCGTTCGCGGCGATGTCTGCGATGCCGTCGGTGACCTTCACGACGGCCGTGCCCGCGTACTTGGCGGTGAAGGGCATCGTCTTCGCCTGGCCTGTGGTGCCTGCCGACGCGATGCCGACGACAAGCGCGGCAGTGGACGCGGTTAGGGCGACGACTCCAGCTCGTAGGAAGTTCTTCACAGTGGCTCCTCTCGGGACTCGTGCGTTTGCAATGCACCGGATGCTCGCCGCGTCCCGAGTGCGCCGCATCCGAGGTGGCGCCTACTGACGGTGCGGAGAAACCCGTAGTTCGAGAGTGGTGGTTACCGGCTCGGTAGAGGCAAACTCAGGCGCCGGCGGCCTCGGCCTTGCGCAGACCGAGGAATGCCCAGGTCCAGAAAGCCACGCCCAGCCCGATCGCCAGTGCGAACGCGCCGAGGACATGTGGCGCATCGCCGGCGACGAACCCGCGTCCGGTCGCAAGGAAGTACGTCACCGGATTGACCGACGCGACCCCTTCGATCCACCCCTCGAGCAGCTTCTGCGGAACGTAGACAGGGGCGAAGAAGAGCACGAGGAAGACGGGCATCTGCATCAGAGGAGCCGCCTGGATCGTGCGGAAGCGCATCGCGATCCCTCCCGACCAGAAGAATCCGCAGAAGTTCACGAGCGCGGCGAGAACGTAGAGGCCGATGAGGTCGACGACACCGCCACCGATGTTCATCCCCGCAACCAACGCAACCACGGTGAGCACGACCGCGACGACCAGCCAGCGGCACATCGCGGCGAGCGCGTAGCCGAGGACGATCCCGCTCCGGTGCGGCGCGGCGAGCAGCAGTCGCTTGGCGAACCCGCCCTCGAAGTCCCGCGCGAGCCCGAACCCCGTGAAGACCCCACTGAAGGCTGCCGACTGCAGGAGGACGAAGACGAACTGGAACGCCGTATAGCCGGGCTCGTAGTCGAAGCCGGGGACCTTGTCGAGCTGCGACAGACCGCCTGCAAACGCGGTGAAGAAGAAGAGCGGGAACAGCATCGTCGGGATCGCGATCTGCGGGTTCAGGAGCGCGTTCTTCAGCGTCCTCCACGCCACGCCCGAGACGACATCCCACATCCTCATGTCCGCGTCATCCGGGTCCGAAGGGCGCGGGAGGCGAGTGTGAGCCAGATCAGCCCGAGTGCGATCACGAACCCGAATCCGAGCGCAAGCGCCTGGGGGTCCCAGCCTGTGATGATCAGGCTCCGGACGCACTCGATCATGTACGAGACCGGATTGAGCGTCGCCGCCACCTGGAACCATTTCACGCCGATCAGATTTCGCGGCGTGTTCATCGACGAGATGAAGAGGAAGACGAAGAGAACCGGGAAGAGCGCCTGGATCGACTCTCCCGAGCCCGTTCTGAACGCGAGCCACGCGCCGAGGGCGCCGAACGCCATAGCCACGATCGCTCCGTAGAGAAGGAGCACCGCGATTCCGGCCGGTCCGGACTCGAACCGGACCCCAGCCGCGAGACCGACCACCAGGTAGAAGACGACCTGAACCATCCCGAGCACGACGACTCCGGCAAGCTGTCCCGTGAGCAGCGCCCAGTCGCGGAGAGCGGTCAGCGACAGGCGGTTGATGAACCCCGTCTGAACGTCGCGAGCGAGATCCGTGCCGGCGTTCATCGTCGAGAAGAGCGCGCCCTGGATGAACGGAACTGCGAGCGCGAAGGCCAGGAACGACGTGGTGGGAAAGCCCGGCAGCTCCGTCGACGAGCGCAACCCCCCGGCGTTCACGGCCAGGAGCGCGATCGGGAAGATGAGGGGCGCGATGACGCTCGCCGGCTGGCGCGACGTCCGGATGATCGAGCGGCGCGCGATCGCGCCGACCTGCGGGAGATTGCTCATGCCGGTCGCATCGCTGGCTGCTCGGTCTCGGCTTCCTCTGCCGCGCCTTCGAGAGTACGCCCGGTCTTCGCCAGGAAGACGTCGTCCAACGTCGGCGCACGGAGCTCGAGATCCGCGACATCGATACCGTTCTGGTCGACCGCCCGCACGATGTCGGTCAGCACGAGCCCATCCCGAAGCCGGACCGCGACATCCCGGCTCGACGCGAGTGGCTCGCCGAACTGAGCGAGGAACTCCGCAATGCGCGGTCGATCCTCTTCACGGTGTGGTATCGCGTGCACGCTCGGCCGTCCGATCTCGGCCTTGAGCTCGGCCGGAGTGCCCTCGGCGACGATCTTGCCCTGGTCGATGATCCCGACGCGGTCGGCGAGGACGTCGGCTTCCTCGAGGTACTGCGTGGTGAGGAACACCGTCACGCGATCCTCTCGCCGCAGCAGGGCCACTTCTTCCCAGAGCGCAGTTCGACTCTGGGGGTCGAGGCCCGTGGTCGGCTCGTCGAGGAAGAGGATCCGCGGGCTGTGCACGAGCGCGAGCGCGAGGTCGAGGCGGCGCTTCATGCCTCCCGAGTAGCCGGAGACCTTGCGGTCGGCCGCGTCGGCGAGACCGACCCGGTGGAGCAGCTCCTCCGCCCGGGAGTGACGCTGGTTCTTGCGTACGCCCTGGAGAGTCGCCTGCAAGCGGAGATGGTCGCGGCCGGTGAGGAGCGGGTCGAGCGCAGCCTCCTGAAGGGCGACGCCGATCAGGCCGCGCACCTTTGGCCCGTCCTTGATGACGTCGTAGCCGCCGACGCGGGCAGTTCCCGCGGTCGGGGGCAGGAGCGTCGTCAGGACGTGGACGGTGGTGGACTTGCCGGCTCCGTTCGGGCCAAGGAACCCGTAGATCTCACCCGGAGCGACGGATATGTCGATGCCGTCGACCGCGCGCGGGCCCTTCTTGTACTCGCGGACGAGGCCCTCGACCTCGATCCCGTTCTTCTCCGTCACCGTCCAACACTACCGCCCGGCTACCGGCATCAAATCTGCTCGAGGGGAAGCTTCGCCGCGACCACCGGCTTCCCGCCGCTCTGGTACGCGACGTCGACGGAGTCGTTCTGCCGGTACGTCCCCGCAATGCCGACCGACATCGACAGCCAGCGCCAGAATCCGAGCTGCCCCTCGCTCTTCAGCTCGCGCTCGAAGACGAGCGTCCGCCCGTCGACGTGGAAGTCGGCGCCCTCCTCCTGTTGTACGCCATTTACGAATACCCGGAACGGGCGCAGGACGTCCGCCGGCAACCGCACGCGCGTTCCCCGATACACGTCCTCCGACACGTTCATAGAATGGCAGCCGGTGCGCGCGAGGCTTCTTCTCTCCGTCGGCGTTCTGTTGCTGGCCGCTTCCATGCTGGCGCCGATAGCCGTCGCCGACAACGGCGGCTTTACCCCGGTCGCACCCGAGTCGCCGAACGCAGAGGGAATCCGCGACAGCTACGTGTTCGTCTCGATCTTCGTGCTCGCGATCTTCGTGCTCGTCCAAGGCCTCCTGATCGCGTTCATCGTGAAGTACCGCCGTCGGAAGCGACCGCGCTTCGAGGACGGCGCTCCGATCCATGGCGCGGCCAGGCTCGAGCTGCTGTGGACAGCGATCCCGGTCGTGATCCTGTTCCTGATCGGCGCGTTCGTGTTCATCGAGCTCCCTGGGATCAAGAACATCCCGTCGGCAGGTGCGAGCGGGCAGCTCGAGATCACCGTGACGGGGCGGCAGTTCTACTGGCAGTACGAGTACCCGAACGGGGTCATTGCGATCGACACCATGCGCGCGCCCGCCGGCGTTCCTGTCCGTCTCGAGGTGACCGCGCCCGACTCGGACGTCATCCACTCCTGGTGGATCCCAGCGCTCGGAGGGAAGATCGACGCGATACCCGGCACCGTGAACGAGACCTGGTTCGAGGCCGAGAACCCGGGGACGTACACGGGTCAATGCGCGGAGCTCTGCGGCCTCGAGCACGCAAACATGCTCGCGTCGGTCGAGCTCATGCCCGAAGCAGAGTTCGCGGCCTGGCTCGAGCAGCGCCGCCGAGAGCAGGGCTCCGGCGGCGGCGAGCTCGGCAAGGAGACCTGGGAGGGTGTCTGCGCAAAGTGCCACGGCCTCGCGGGCGAGGGCGGGATCGGCCCGCGCGTGGCCGGTTCGATCGTTCTAGCCGACCCCGACGCGATCGAGAACCTCGTCCGCAACGGCCGCCGCACGATGCCTGCCGTCGGCTCGGGCTGGAGGAGCGAGCAGGTCGAAGCTCTGGCGAAGTACCTGAAGGAGAACCCTCCGAGTGGCCCTTAAGGCAGAAACGCCACCAGCCTGGCAGCGCGGCAAGGTCGCGAGCTGGCTCGTGACCACCGACCACAAGCGGATCGGGATCCTCTACATCTCGACGGCGCTCGTCTTCTTCGCCCTCGCCGGGCTCATGGCGCTCGTCTTCAGACTGCAGCTCTCACAGGCGAACGCCGACGTTCTCAGCCCCGACCGCTACAACGAGCTGATCACGATCCACGGCACGGCGATGGTGTTCCTCGTCGTCGTCCCGCTCCTCGCCGGGTTTGCGAACTACCTCGTGCCGCTCATGATCGGCGCGCACGACGTCGCCTTCCCGAGACTGAACGCGCTCTCCTACTGGCTCTTCGCGCTCGGCGGCGCCACCCTGATGTTGAGCTTCTTCGCGAAGGGCGGCGCGGCGCAAGCGGGTTGGACGTCGTATCCGCCGCTCTCGACCCAGGCTCCCGGTAACGGGCAGGACCTCTGGATCCTCTCGCTTCACATCCTCTCCGCGGCGTCGCTCGCGGGCGCGATCAACTTCATCGTGACGATCCACAACATGCGTGCGCGAGGCATGTCCTGGACACGGATGCCGCTCTTCGTCTGGTCGATCCTGCTCTACGCGTGGCTCCTCATGGCCATCCTGCCGACGCTCTCCGCAGGCCTCACGCTCCTCCTCCTCGACCGCGGCATCTCGATCGGGCCCTGGGACGTCCAGACGAACTTCTTCAACCCCGCCGAGGGAGGATCACCCGTCCTCTACCAGCACGCGTTCTGGTTCTTCGGCCATCCCGAGGTGTACGTGATCGTCCTCCCCGCCTTCGGGATCATCTCCGAGGTTCTCCCCGTGTTCGCCCGCAAGCCGGTGTTCGGCTACAAGGCGATTGCGTTTTCGACGGTCGCCATCGGCTTCTTCTCGATGATCGTGTGGGCGCACCATCTGTTCACGGTCGGCCTTCCGATTCCGCTTCAGGCCTACTTCATGATCGCGTCGATGATCATCGCCGTTCCAACCGGGATGAAGATCTTCAACTGGCTCGCCACGCTCTGGCGCGGGAACATCAGCTTCGACACGCCGATGCTGTACGCGCTCGGGTTCCTCTCGATCTTCGTGATGGGCGGGCTCACCGGTATCTATCTGGCGGCCTTCCCGATCGACTGGCAGGTGCACGACACGTACTTCGTCGTCGCCCACTTCCACTACACGCTCTTCGGCGGTGCCGTGTTCGCGATCTTCGCGGGCATCTTCTACTGGTGGCCCAAGATGTTCGGTCGGCGCCTGAACGAGAAGCTGGGCAAATGGCAGTTCTGGACGCTCTTCGTCGGCTTCAACCTCGCGTTCTTCCCCCAGCACCTCGTGGGCCTCGAGGGGATGCCGCGGCGCGTCTACACGTATGCCGACGAGAGCTGGGAGGGCTACAACCTCGCCTCGACGATCGGCTCGTACGTCATGGGATTCGCGTTCCTCTTCTTCATCGTGAACGTCGTTCGGACCTCGCGCAGCGGGCCGAGGGTGGGCAATGACCCGTGGCAGGCGGACACGCTCGAGTGGTATACGACGTCCCCGCCTCCTCCCCACAACTTCGACGAGGTGCCCTACGTCACGAGCGCGAGACCGCTCTACGATCTCCGGCGGAAGCTACGTGTTGAGCGTGGAGCAAGAGAGCCTGTCTAGCGTCCCGACACCCGGCGCTCTCTTTCGGCTGTCCGCCACAGCCGCCGCGGTCGCCGTCGGTCTTGTTCTCGCGAGCGCCGTGCTCGAGCTGGGCGCGACCCACTGGGGACTGGCCGCGATCGCGCTGCCGCTGCTCGCAGCGAACGCGATCGTCGCGCGCTGGGCGTATCCAGGGCTGTTGCGGCGAGCCCTCGCGGCGGTCGCGTTGTTCTCGTTCGCGATCGCCCTCGGCGGCGCCGTCGCCTGGAGCGGAGACGCCACCTGGGCAGGCGTTTTCCACGTCGGCGCCGCCGGAAGCGCGCTGGCTGCATCCCTGCTCGTGGTCGTGGCAACGTTCCGCGGAGCGCCGGTGCCGCTCGCCTCGGCTCGCGACTACCTGGCGCTGACCAAGCCGCGGATCATGACGCTGCTCCTCCTCACGGGAGCGGCCGGGATGTTCGTCGGGGCTCAAGGCGTCCCGCCACTCGGACTGTTCGTCGCCACCATGCTCGGGCTTGCGCTCGCATGCGGTGGCGCTTCGGCGCTCAACCACGTCCTCGACCGCGACATCGACGTCCTCATGGGAAGCCGGACAAGACAGCGCCCCGTCGCGTCCGGTCGAGTGACGGCCGAGCAGGCACTCGAGTTCGGCATTCTTCTGTCGGCTCTCTCATTCGCGCTACTCGCTTCCGCGGTGAACGTGCTGACTGCTGTGCTCGCGCTCGTGGGCAACCTCTTCTACGTCGTCGTCTACACGCGCTGGCTGAAGCGCTCGACGCCGCAGAACATCGTCATCGGTGGAGCAGCGGGCGCAGTGCCTCCACTCGTCGGCTACGCCGCGGCCACAGGAAACCTCGCGCTTCCGGCGCTCTGGCTCTTCCTCATCGTCTTCCTGTGGACGCCGCCGCACTTCTGGGCGCTTGCGTTGATGATCAAGAAGGCGTATGCGGCTGCGGGAGTGCCGATGCTCCCGGTCGTGCGCGGCGATCGCGAGACGGCGCGGCAGATCCTTTTCTACTCGTTTGCGATGGTGACGTTCACGATCGCGGTTGGATACTGGCTCGGGCCGCTGTACACGGTTGCGGCCGCAGCTCTCGGCGCCGCCTTCATCGTGCTCGCCGTGCTCTTGCGTCGTGATCTCTCGCGCGCCCGCGCGCAGGTGCTCTTCCACTACTCGCTCGCGTACCTCGCACTGCTCTTCGTCGCTGCCGCCCTCGACCCGGTGATCCTGTGAGCGACAGAGAGCTCGAGCGCAAGAACCTTCGCTTCGGCTGGGCGCTCTTCGGCCTTTTCTGGCTCCTCTTCGTCGGCACCGCGATCGTCGCGTTGCTGTACCTCCAGCTGGACTGAGTAGTGCGCAGACCGGAATCCGCTCGCGCAGATTCCGCTCGCGCGAAGATCCCTGAAGGCGTCCGCTTCGCGGCCGCGCCAAGGCGTACGTGAACCCGCGGGACTGTCCTATCGGCGTCTTTCTTGCGCTCCCTGACGAGGAGCCGACGGGGCGCCCGCTCGCGGTCAAAGACCTCTTCGACACCGCCGGGCTCGTCACGACATACGGGTCGCCCTTGTTCGGCGACCATGTCCCGGCGGAGACCGCCCCCGCGGTCCTCGCACTCGAGGCGGCGGGCTGGGGGGTCGTGGGAAAGACCAACCTGCACGAGTTTGCGTTCGGGACGACCTCCGAGAATCCCCACTTCGGCGCCGTCCCGAACCCTCTTGCCCCGGGTCGAGTCGCGGGCGGTTCGAGCGGCGGGAACGCCGCGGCGCTCGTGCTGGGCGCCGCCGACCTCGCGCTGGGCACCGACACGGGCGGGTCGATCCGGATCCCGGCGGCCTGTTGCGGCATCGTCGGCTTCAAGCCCACGTATGGTCTCGTCTCGCTCGAGGGGTGCTTCCCCCTCGCGTCGACTTTTGACCACGCGGGGCCGATGGCACGGGACGTGGCGACGTGCGAGAGAGCTCTGGAGGCGCTGACGGTGAGCTTCGAGCGTCAAGCGGTCGACTCGCTGGGCGATGTGGCGGTCGGCGTCGCCTGGACGGATGAGGCCGCTCCACTGGTTCGCGCACGCGTAACTGAAGCCGCAGCCTCGTTCCCACAGAGGCGACCCGTCTCGTTGTCCACCGCCGACGACGTCGATCCGCTGCTGATGTACGAGGTCGCCGGAGTCCACCGCGAGCTCTTCGCCGAAAACGCCGATCTCTACGGCGACGATGTACGGGGCAAGATCGAGCGTTGCCTCGAGGTGACGGAGGCGGAGGCACAGCGCGCGACACGGGCTCTGGCTGCGTTTCGCGAGGAGGCCGAGGCCGCCATGCACGGTCTCGACCTCCTGATAGCGCCCACTCTGGCATTCGTCGCGCCGCAGGTCGGCGCCGGCGAGCCTGGCAACCTCCGATTTCGGCGATCGATGGTTCGATTTACGTTCCCCTTCAACGCGCTCGGCTGGCCGACGCTGGCGTTGCCATGTGGAGCCGCCGAGGACGGGCTCCCGGCTTCGGTGCAGATCGTTGGGCGGCCGAGAACCGACGCTCTCGTGCTTGCAGCGGGCCGGCTCCTCGAATCGGCACTCACCGGGGGGCGGGCGACCACGTGACACCTGAAGAGCCAGGTGACAGGTTGTTACAAGCAGGGTGAGCGCCGAAGCCTCCCGCCACTGCAGCACCTCTCGGCGCTGTAGACGCTTGTAACAACTTGTGACTTGGACGATTAGCGCCCGAGCCGGCCCGAGCGGAGCGAGGCAAGGGGCGGGCATCCCTCGATCGAGGGAAGGCACCGCCCACCCGGATGTCGAAGACAGCAACGATGCGTGCGGCTCGCTTCGCCCTCGTCGCCGTGGTTCTCCTCGGCACATTGCTCGCTGCCTCTGCGTCCGCGATGGAGTCGGCTGCGCCCGGTGCGCCGAAGGGTCTTCGCGGATTCATGCTTCGCCCGAACGAGTCCGTGACGCACACCTTCTCCCGCACGCCCGCATTCGCCTGGAGCCCGGTGCGCGGCGCGTCCTGCTATGAGTTCGAGCTCGCGACGAGTCGAACGTTCGACGGGAGCTCCGTCTTCTGGTCGAACGTCTCCTACGGCGCGGCGTCCGGGAAGTTCTGCCGACCCGCCTCTATCAGCGCACCTGCCGCAGCGAGCGACGACGAAGGGACCGACAAGTCCGTTCGCACGGTCATCGCTCCGATCAAGATTCCCGCGACGTCGATCAACCTCGCTCTACCGTGGTTCACGGGCAAGCCGTACGCGCTCTATGCACACGTCAGGGCGATCACGACCCGTGGAGCGACGGCGTGGAGCAAGCCGTTCGGTTTCAACATGCGCTGGGAGGACACTCCCGTTCCCTTAGCTCCAAAACCCGGGCTTGTCCGCTGGGGTCCCGTCGAAGGAGCAACTGCATACGACGTCTGGTACCCCGACATTCGCAAGGTCGTGCGTACCCATACGAACGTGGCCGACCAGCGCGAGTTCTACAGCTTCCACCTCGAGGACAGCTGGTGGCAGGTCGTGCGCTGGAGGGTGCGCCCCGTGCGGCAGGTCGTCGGTGCGCTACCGAACGGACTCCCCGCAGTGTCGTACGGGCCGTGGAGCCCCATCTATGCGACGACGAACCCCGCGTGGTCGACCGGAAAGCTGCAGGTGCGCTTCGCCGTCTCCGACGAGATCAGCACCGAGTCGAAGCCCTCGGCTCATCAGCTCATGCCGGCCTTTACCTTCACCGGCGATACGGGCACCGACGGCCGCGAGTACAGGCTGTTCCGCGCCTACGCATTCACGGACCGCGACTGCGTGAACCTGGTGTTCCGCGGCTCCGTCGTCGGGGGGCCAGCGTTCGCGCCTCGCATCTCGGGGCCGCTCAAGCTGCCGGCCACCCAGGAGGAGCTCGATGTCGCCCTCGCTGGAGTGCTCCCGAGCGCGAAGACCGAGACTGCGAAGACGTTCATGGTCGACGGAAGCCCGCTCGCGAGCAACGAGACGATCGGAGACAGCGGCACGGTACGGGTCGACCTACCCGATGTCGATCAGGCGACGACGCGGTACTTCTGGACGGTCGTGCCTGTGGGCATATACGTGAGCGAGAGTGGGACGTTCGAGTACTTCGACGCCGAGTCGCCCCAGGATGCGTGCGAATCGGGTCGGATCGCCAGCTTCGGCAGGGAGTCGCGCCCGGCAATCACCACGGCAGGCTCGCCTTACGTGTCCGGTCTCTCGCCGAAGGGACGGCTGCTCGCACAGGCGGGCAAGCATCCCGTCGTGTACTCGACGCCTCTCGTTGCGTGGAGACCCGTCATCGGCGCAACCGCCTACGAGATCCAATGGTCGCGCACCAAGTACCCGTGGCGGGCTCGTGGATCAGCGCAGACGTACTCGACCTCCTCCGTCCTGAAGTTCGGCGCAGGGCTCTGGCACTACCGAGTTCGCGGCCTGAACGCAGCCCAGGTGGGGACGTCGGCGATGACCTGGTCTGCGCCCGTCACTGTCCGGGTCGTCCGCCCGACCTTCCAGATCGCCGGCGGCTGATCGCTGGCGCAAAGACCGGCTCCGCTGGCGCGGATTCCGGTCGCGCGACGATCCCCGAAAGCGGCCGCTTGGCGGCTGCGGCGCTCCTCGGCACGCTGTCCGGAGAGCCGCGGTATCGTCGGGACGTGAGTCCGGACCTCGTTCTCGCGCTCCGGCTCGCAGACGCAGCAGACGCAATCTCGCTGCCCTCTTTTCGGTCAGGCCTCCCGATCGAGACGAAGCGCGACCTCACGCCCGTCACCGAGGCCGATCGCGCCGTGGAGACCGAGCTACGAAGGATGCTCGCCGCCGAGCGTCCAGGAGACGCAATCCTCGGCGAGGAGCAAGGCGTGAGTAACGCCGGGGGCGAGCGCCGCTGGATCCTCGATCCCATCGACGGGACCCGGAGCTACGCCCGCGGGATCCCCACGTGGGCGACGCTCATTGCGCTCGAGGAATCCGGCGAGGTGTTCCTCGGTGTGGCATCCGCGCCGGCTCTCGGCCGGCGCTGGTGGGCGGAGCGCGGAGGGGGCGCGTTCGCGAACAGCGCGCGGATGAGTGTCTCGGCGGTTACCCGGGTCGAAGATGCCGTTCTCTGCCTTCCGTTCGATACAAGGCTCAGCGAGATCGCGGCGCGCGCCTGGCACGCACGCGGGCTCGGCGACTTCTGGGGGCACATGCTCGTGGCCGAAGGCGCGGTGGACGGTACCGTCGACGGCGCGTTCGGATTGTGCGAGTGGGACCTCGCCGCAGTGCAGGTGATCGTCGAGGAAGCCGGGGGGACGTTCACGGACGCCTCCGGCGCGCGACGCATCGACGCCGGCACGGCCATAACGTCCAACGGGCTCATCCACACCGAGCTCCTGAGCGCCTTCGCAGGTCCGTAGAACTCCGCACGAGCAGGCGTACCACCTGCGGAGTCTCCGACTCCGCGTGTCGTCTACCTTGCGGGAAATCAATCTCCGGGAGGCTTTACGTGGCTAGCTACCAGGTTTCTTCGCAGCACCGATCGACCGCGCCGGATCGCGAGCCGAGCTCCGGCGTGGGTATCAAGATCCTTGCCCTCTTCCTCGGGATCGCGGTAGGCGTACTCGCAATCGTCGCCGTCGTCCTCGTCCAGACAGCCGATAGTGCGCGCGACGAGGCCAAGGTCGCCGCGGGCACGACTGATCAATCGGCGCACTCAGACGCCGAGACCAGCGCCGTGAGCCTCCCGCTCGAGAGCTTCGCGGGCAAGACCGGAGAGAATGCAACGGAGCTTGCGGCGGCCCATGCGGCGACGAACGCCGCCTTGCCGCCGGTGTCCGCCGGTGACCTCGCGAAAGTGCACATGACCATGAAGGACTTGGTCGTCGAGATCGCGCCCGGCGTCAAGTACAACACCTGGGCCTTCGACGGCCACGGAGCGCCCGGTCCGGTGGTGCACGTGCGCGAGGGGCAGATGGTCGAGATGACGCTCACGAACGGCGGCGCGATCCCGCACTCGATCGACTTCCACGCCGCGCGCATCGCACCGAACGTCGCCTTCCGTGACGTCGCACCGGGTGAGTCCTTCACCTTCCGGTTCCGGGCGAGCGACCCAGGCGTCTTCATGTACCACTGCGGGACGAAGCCCGTTCTCGCACACATCGCGAACGGGATGTACGGCGCGATCGTCGTCGACCCGGCGACTCCGCTCCCGAAGGTCGACCGCCAGTACGTGCTGGTCGCGAGCGAGTGGTACTTGAACGGTGACGGGGTCTCCGAGCCGGCGTCACTCAGCGTGGAGAAGGCGCGGGCGATGCAGCCCGACTGGACGACGTTCAACGGCTACGCAAACCAGTACGTCACGCACCCACTGATCTCGAAGCCCGGCGAGACGGTTCGGTTCTACGTCGTCGCCGCCGGGCCTACGCTCGACACCGACTTCCACGTGGTCGGCACGATCTTCAACCGCGCGTGGGTAAACGGAGACATGACGCAGTTCCAGCAAGGCGTGCAAACGGTCGGCGTCCCAGCTGGAGGCGGGGCGGTCTTCGACGTGAAGATCGACGAGCCGGGCTTGTACCCGTTCGTCAGCCACGCCTTCGCTCACGTCGACCTCGGTCAGGTCGGGTTGCTCAAGGTCGGCAACCCCTGACCCGCTGAGACGAGTTGCGCCGCCGGCTCACACTCCGGTGCCGCAGCTCAGACGACGAGCGCCGTGCGCTTCGCGTCAATGCCCGCGAGCAGCGCGGTGAAGGAGTCGGCGAACTTCTGGACACCCTCGGCCTCGAGGGTGTCCACGACGTTCTCGTAGTCGACGCCGGCCTCTGCGAGATCCGCAAAAAGCACTCGGGCTTCGTCGAGGCCCTCGGTGAGTGTGTCGGCGCTGATCCCGTGGTCTTGAAATGCCGTGATCGTCTCGAGCGGCATCGTGTTCACCGTCGCCCGCCCGATCAGGTCCTCGACGTAGAGGACGTCTCGGTACGCCGGGTTCTTCGTCGAGGTCGAGGCCCAGAGGCAGCGCTGCGGCGTCGCTCCGGCGGTGGCGAGCGCATCCCAGCGCTCACCCGAGAAGACCTCGAGGTAGTGCCGGTAGGCGAGCTTGGCGTTCGCAACCGCGAGCTTCCCCGCGAGATCCTCGCGGCCGAGCTCCACGAGTCGCCGGTCCGCCTCGGTGTCCACGCGGGAGACGAAGAAGCTCGCCACCGAGGTAACACGTGTCGGATCGCCGCCTGCGGCGATGAGCCGCTCGACGCCGCGGACGTACGCCTCGGCAACTGCAGCGTGCCGCTCGAGCGAAAAGATCAACGTCACGTTGATGGCGCGCCCGGCGGCGATCGAGTCCTCGATTGCGCCGAGCCCCACTACGGTCGCGGGGATCTTCACAAGGAGATTTGCGCGGTCGACGAGCTCGGAGAGACGCGTCGCCTCGGCAAACGTTCCTTCACGGTCGTACGCGAGGCCGGGGTCGACCTCGAGTGAGACGTACCCGTCGAGACGCTCGGTGCGATCCCAAACGGGACGCAGCAGATCGCACGCCCTCCGCACGTCCTCCGCGGCGAGCGCGCTGAACGCCTCCTTTGGATCAGTGTCCCGCGCCAGCTCCTCGCGGAGCTGATCGTCGTACCACGCTCCGGTCGAGAGCGCCTTCTCGAAGATCGTCGGGTTCGAGGTCACACCGACGACTGCGGCTTCGTCGATCAGCCGAGCGAGCTCCCCGGTCTCGAGCATCTCGCGCGAAAGCGAATCGACCCAGACGCTGACGCCGTGCGTCGAGAGCTCGTGCAGCCGGGATGCCATGTGCCAACGTTACCGCGCGGGGGCGGCCATAGAATGGCCCGCGTGACGACGGCCGAGCGAAGGAGAGAGCTGGCGCAGCAGTTCCGAGTCGACTCGGTCCTGATGAGCGCAGCTGCAAAGTCGGGGCACCCGACCTCCGCGATGTCTGCCGCCGACCTCCTCGCAGTGCTCGTCGACGGGTATCTGCGATACGACTTCGCCGAGCCGAAGAGTCCCGCCAACGACCGCCTCGTCTTCTCGAAGGGGCACGCCTCGACGCTCCTCTACGCGATCTACCGCGCCGCGGGAGTCGTCTCCGAACAGGAGATCCTCGACTACCGCAAGCTCGGCAGCCCGCTCGAAGGCCATCCGACTCCCGTCCTCCCCTGGGTCGACGTTGCGACCGGGTCGCTCGGTCAAGGCTTGCCTATCGGCGTGGGAATGGCGCTCGCCGCGAAGTACCTCGAACACCTGCCAAGCCGCGTCTGGGTGCTCTGCGGAGACAGCGAGATGGCAGAGGGATCGATGTGGGAGGCATTCGAGCACGCTGCGCACTTCGAGCTCGACAACCTGACGGCCATCATCGACGGAAATCGCCTGGGCCAGCGCGGCGAGACAATGGTCGGCTGGGATCTCGAGGTCTACGCCGAGCGTGCTCGGGCTTTCGGATGGCATGCCGTGGTCGTCGACGGTCACGATGTCGAGGCCGTCGACAGCGCGTTCGCCGAGGCGGTCGCGACGACCGGAGAGCCCACGGTGATCGTCGCTCGCACGCTGAAGGGACAAGGAGTCGCCGCGGTCGCGGACCACAACGGTTTTCATGGCAAGCCTTTCGACGACCCGGACGCCGCGATCGCAGAGCTCGGCGGTCTGCGCGACATCCGAATCGACGTCGCCAAGCCGAACGCGCCTCCGCATCGCACGGCCACACGCTCCACGCTCGAGCTACCTCGCTACGAGCTCGGCTCTGCAGTCGCTACGCGCAGCGCGTACGGCGACGCGCTCGCGGCGCTCGGCGCAGCGCGGCCGGATGTGGTCGTTCTCGACGGCGAGGTTTCGAACTCGACGTTCGCCGAGCGTTTCGCGCACGCCCATCCCGAGCGGTACTTCGAGATGTACATCGCAGAGCAGCAGATGGTCGCGGCGGCGGTCGGGCTCCAGGCCGTCGGCTGGCGGCCGTTCGTCTCGACGTTCGCCGCGTTCCTCTCCCGCGCCTACGACTTCGTTCGCATGGCTGCGGTGAGCCGTGCGACCTTTTCGCTCTGTGGTTCACATGCGGGTGTCTCGATCGGTGAGGACGGCCCTTCGCAGATGGGGCTCGAGGACATCGCCGCGTTCCGCGCGATTCACGGCAGCACCGTCCTGCACCCGTGCGACGCGAACCAGACGGCGCGCCTCGTCGCGGCGATGGCCGACACGAGCGGAATCTCGTACCTGCGCACCCTGCGCCCCGCCACGCCGGTCCTCTACGGCCCAGACGAGGAGTTCGAGATCGGCGGAAGCCGCGTCCTTCGATCGTCGGAGGACGACGAGGTCGCACTCATCGGCGCCGGGATCACGGTGCACGAGGCACTGACGGCGGCCGATCTGCTCGCCGAGGAGGGTATCGCGGCGCGCGTGATCGACCTGTACTCGATCAAGCCGCTCGATTCGGAGACGCTGCTCGCTGCAGTCGAAGCAACAGGAGGTCGCCTCGTCACGGTCGAGGATCACTGGCCCGAGGGCGGCCTAGGCGACGCCGTTCTCGCCGCGCTCGCAGACACGGAGGAGCCTCCCCGCGTCGTCAAGCTTGCGATATACGGAATGCCGCGCTCGGGCAGGCCGGATCAAC
>JAOUHF010000024.1 GCA_029865325.1 Thermoleophilia bacterium | reverse complement strand
CCGGCACGGAATCGAGGCCCGCATCGCGCAGGCGGGTGAGGGTCTCCGGGACCGTGAGCTTCGAGCGCCGCGCGATGTGCTGGATCTCCGGGGGAGAGAGCGCGTGCAGGTGGATCTTGTAGCGCGCCTTGATCGAGCGAAAGAGGTCCTCGTAGTAGTCGATCCCGAGATCGGGATGGTGCCCCCCCTGCATCAGAAGCCCCGTACCGCCAAGCGCGAGCGTCTCCTCGATCTTCTTGAAGATCACCGGCTTCGGGAGGAGATACCCCTCACGCTGATCACCCGGCCGGCGATAGAAGGCGCAGAAGTCGCAGTCGGTAACGCAGATGTTCGTGTAGTTCAGATTCCGGTCGACGATGAAGGTCACGCGCGACGGGTCGTTCAGGCGGCTTCGGATCTCGTTCGCGACGCGCCCCACGGCGACGAGGTCGCGCGAGCGGAGCAAAGAGATCGCGTCGTCGTCGGTGAGGCGCTCGCCGTCGAGCGCCTTGTCGCGGATCTCGCCAAGTGACACGTTGTCACTTGGCGGCATCGTCACGGTCACGCGGGCACCTCCTCATGCACGAAGCGCAACTCGGGGACGTGCTCGAGCTCACCGGCGTCGCGGGCCATCTCGAGGAACGTGTAGAGGCCCGCTCGCTCCCGCGGGCCAAAGCTATAGCGCAGCTTCTCGAAGTAGCGGGCGAGAAACCCCGGCGGATACCCGTAGGCCTCACTCGCCTGCATCGCCAGGCGCTCGGGCTCCGATCGCGCGAGCCGCACCGACGCAACCAGAGCGTGCTCGAGATCGATGAGCCCCTCGACAACGGGTTCCGGCGCGGCCCATACCGCGAACACCATCGGCAAGCCTGTCCGGTCGAGCCAGAGCCGCCCGAGATCGAAGTGCGGAGTGGGATCCTCGAATGCGCTGCGCAGCGCGGCGTCGCCGATGAGCAGCGTCGCGTCCGCGTCCATCCCGAGCGGCACGATCTCGGCCTTGGGGAGCAGGATGCGGACGAGGACGACCGAGGTCGCGCTCTCGGGTGTCACTGCAACGGAGCGGACCTGTCCGAACGGCATGCGGGTGACGAGCTGGATCGAGTCGACAGCGCCTTCGGAAGAGACGCAGAGCCGAGGAAGGATACGGTAGCGATCGGCGTTCCGCGCGTACTCGATCGAGGGGATCGGCGCGATATCGAGCTCTCCGGCGAGCAGCATCCGCGAGAGCTCCGTCGGGACGCCGGAGATCTCCTCGATGTCGGCCTCGAGTCCGTAGAAGACGGGCGCCATGTTCACGTACGAGATACGGCCGAGGCGTGTCATTGCCGGCCTTGTCGTCGCCGCCACATCCATAGCCCACCCGCGAGCGCCATCAACCCGCCCCACAGGACGATCGCGATGGTCGAGACGTCGAAGGTCACGTCGACGTCGTCCGAGAGGAAGTAGGCACCGGCGGTGAAGAGGATCGAGAACACGAAGATCGCCGCGGCAAGGATCCCGAGCGCGTAGACCACCCAGACCCAGATCGGCGTTCCCCCCGTTGGCTTCGGCGGCGCGTTCACCAGCGCCGAAGTTCGTTGTAGAGCGTGTCACGCTGAACCGGGATCCGGCCCGCTTCGCGGACGAAGCGCACCAACTCGTCGATCTTCTGCTCCGTCCCGGTCTGCGCCCCCGCGGCGTGGAAGATCTGCTCGCGGACGACGGTGCCCTGCACGTCGTTCGCGCCGAAGTGGAGGGCGATCGCCGCGAGCGGCATCCCCATCATGATCCAGTAGGCCTTGATGTTCGGGACGTTGTCGAGCATCAGGCGCGAGAACGCGAGCATCTTCAGATCGTCGGCGCCTGTCGTGTGGCGCCAGCCGCGCCTCTCGAAGACCGTGTTCTCGGGATGGAAGGCGAGCGGAATGAATGCGAGAAAGCCCCCCGAGCGGTCCTGCTGGTCGCGCAGGCGAATGATGTGGTCGACGCGCTCCTCGTACGTCTCGACATGGCCGTACAGCATCGTGCAGTGCGTCGGGATCCCGAGCGCGTGTGCCGTGTCGTGGACGTGGAACCAGATGTCCGGGCTCTCCTTGCCGGGAGCGACGAGGCGGCGGACGCGGTTGGCGAAGACCTCGGCGCCACCCCCGGGAAGCGATCCGAGCCCTGCGGCCTTTAGCTCGACGAGGACCTCCTCGTGCGTGAGCCCCGAAAGCGTCGTCATGTGGTGGATTTCAGAGGCCGTGTAGCACTTCAGGTGCACGTCGGGCAGGGTCTCGTGCAGCGAGGCGATCGTGTCGCGGTAGTACGCGAAGTCCACGTGCGGGTTCTCGCCGTTGACCATGTGGATCTCGGTGAAGCCGGTCACCTCGCGCTGGCGAAGCACGTCCTCGACGAGCTCTTCGCTCGTGAACGTGTACGCGTGTTCCTGTTTCCGCGTCGCCGCGAAGGCGCAGAACTTGCACTTCACGCGGCAGACGTTCGTCTGGTTGACGTAGAGGTTCTGGACGAAGTAGACCTCGTCCGTCCCGCCCCGCACTCTCCGCGCCTCGTCGGCGAGCTCGCCGAGAGTCAGGAGGTCGTCCGACTCGAGGAGCGCGACACCGTCCTCGAAGTCGAGGCGTTCGCCGGCCTCGATCTTCTCTCGAATCGGCTCCAGCGTCTGTTGGTCGAGAACGGCGATCAGGTGCTCCTCTCCACGACGGCCCGCGTCAGTGCATCGAGCTCGCCACGCCGGGCAGCGCCGTCGAGGCAGGCTCTAGCCTCCGAAGCGTAGTGGAGCGCCAGCTCGCGGGATCGGTCGAGCGCACCGCTCGCCGCGACGCGAACGAGCACTCCCTCCTTCGGCCCGCCGGCCAGCGCGTCGCGAACGACGCCATCCTCACGTGCCGCGAGGAGCAACGGGAGTGTCGGCGTCCCGTCACGGAGGTCGGTTCCCGGCACCTTCCCGGTCTCGAACGTCTCACCCGTGCAGTCGAGAACATCGTCGGCGATCTGGAATGCGATACCGAGCAACCTTCCGTACGTACCGCTCCCGCCACCGAGCACACAGGCCGCCTCGAAAAGCTTTCCGGTCTTGAGGGCGCATCGCTCGAGATACGCGTCGATCGTCGTATCGGGATCGTGCCGCTGACGCCGCTGCATGGCTTCACCGCGCGCGAGCCCAAGCGCAGCCTCTGCGAGAACCGCCACCTTGCCAGCGTCTCCCTCGGCCGCAAGCACGGAGAACGCACGAGCGAAGAGGTAGTCGCCCGCGGCCTGGGCCACCGTCTCACCGTGCTCGCTCCAGACCGCGGCGCGACCACGCCTCAGCGCCGCACCGTCGATGAGGTCGTCGTGCACGAGCGTCGCCATGTGGACGAGCTCGACGGAGACTCCCGACGCGACGGGGGGTGCAGCGTCGAGATCGGAGGAGAGGAAGGCGAGAGCCGGACGGAGTCGCTTTCCGCCTGCGGACAGAGCATTCACGCCGACCTTCGCTACGAGGCCCGGATACCGCGAGACGGCCTGGGCGAGTCCGCCTTCTACCTCGATGAGGTACTCGTCGAGCCCCGACGCCGCCCGCACGACCTCCAGGGCGCCTATGACTTCACTCCTGTGTGGAGCGCGACGGTTCCGCCACCAAGAAGCCGGCAGCGCACCGTCTCGAATCCTGCTCGGCCCATCAATGCGGACAGATCTTCGGGACCGGGGAAGCGGCGCACGCTCGCCGGGAGGTACGTGTAGGCCTCTCCGCCGGGCAGCACGCGACCGGCGAAGGGTACGAGCACGTCGAACCAGAGCCGGAAGAACGGACGGAGAATGCCGCGGGGACAGGTAATCTCGAGCACGGCCACTTTGCCTCCGGGCTTGAGCACCCGCGCAAGCTCGCGCAGCCCCCCCTCGAGATCCTCGAGGTTGCGGACGCCGAAACCCACGGTCGCGGAGTCGAAATCGGCCTCCGGAAACGGGAGAGCGAGCGCATCGCCCTGCACCCACTCGATCGTTCCCGACTTGCGACGCGCGCGCTCGAGCATGCGCGGAGAGAAGTCGAGCCCTACGAGCCGCCCCCCACGGCGCTCCGCCGCGACTGCGAGATCGCCAGTGCCACAACATGCATCGAGGACACGATCGCCGGGCCACACGACCTCGCCCACCGCGAGCCGCCGCCAGCGCTGGTCGAGGCCGGCAGTCATCACGCGGTTCATGAGGTCGTAAACCGGAGCGATGCGGTCGAACATCCCCCGAACGAGCGCCGGCTCGAGCGTTCCGGACTCGTACGTCATCGGTCGCCCCAGCGCCTCACGAGCGCGTTGTCGATCCCGATCTGGTCGAGGCAGCGCGCAACCAGAAAGTCCACGAGATCGTCGATCGTCTCGGGGGAGGTGTAAAAGCCCGGCGCAGCGAAGAGGATCACAGCTCCCGCATCGTTCAGCGTCGCGAGCCCTCGCAAGTGGATCGAGGACAGCGGCGTCTCACGCGGGACAAGGACGAGTTTTCGTCCTTCCTTCAATGCGACGGAGGCGGCGCGATGGATGAGGTTCTGCATGGCGCCCGAGGCGAGCGTTCCGACCGTCGCCATCGAGCACGGGCAGATCACGTACGCATCGACCTGCGCCGATCCGCTGGCGTAGGGGCTGCGGAAGTCGTTCTCGCCGTAGACCGTCACCTGCGCGGCGGCGCCCCCCACGAACCGGTCCAGCACCTCCTCCCGCGAGAGCGACGGGTCGCCGTACAGCTCTGTCGCGAGCACCTCGATCCCCGAGCGCGAGGCCGTGAGCCCGATCTCGCAGTCGACTGCCGCGAGCGCGCGGAGGAGGCGCTCCGCATACGGAGCGCCGGACGCTCCCGTCACACCGAGGAAGACGCGCATGCGAGCAGGCTACAGCCGTAGGGGCGAGGTCCGCCTCGCGCTATTTCGAGCTCGTGCCCTTCGAGGCGGCGAGGAAGTCGCCGAGCGCCGCGAGGTTCTCCTGCCCGAGATACGCGTATGAGCCCATCACGGTGTTGCCGAACGCGGCCGGGTTCGTCAGATACTGGACGAAGTACGAGGCATCGTTCGTCGCGCCGATCTCGGAGAGGTTGGGCGCCCCCAGGTTCCCGGCGCCTTGCCCCATGTAGGTATGGCAGTTCAGGCAGCCCGACTGTGCGAAGAGCTCTGCCCCTTTCACGGCCTCCGGGTTGTCCGCGAAGCCCTGTTCCTCCGCCCACTTCGGAACCAGCGTGACAAGCTCCGAGCCGAGTGCCTCCTTCGCGGTCGCGCCCTTCCAAGTCAGGACGGCCATCGACAGGATCGTGAGCACAGCGGCGACCATCGCGACGGGGCGATGGAGTGGACGGCGTTCGCGGCGCCGGTCGTAGAACGGGAGCCCGATCAAGAGCATGAGGCCGATCGTCGGGATGCCGACGGTCGCGATGAAGACCGTCTCGGGCCACTTGAAGATCCGCAGGAGATAGAAGAGGAAGTAGAAGTACCAATCCGGGCGCGGGACGAAGTCCGTCGTTCCAGGATCGGCGGGCTCCGTGTACCACGGGCCGAGAATCCCCGGCTTGACTCCGTCCGCGTCGTAGTACCAGATCACCGCAAGCGCGGTGATCACGCAGACGACGATGAACGACATGACCGTGTCGTGGAAGATCGCGCGCGGGAAGAAGGGCTTGCCCTCCTTCTTGACGTCGTCCTTGTAGCGGGCGAAGTCCTCGCGGTTCAGCTCGCCGAGATCGCGCGCCATCAGTCCCCTCCCCCGCCACCGCGTACGAGCCCGGAACGCGTCCCCGTCGTCTGGACCGGCGGTCGCTCACGACCGGCCTCTTCGCTCGACCACGGCGGCGAGGAGACGCCCAGCCGCGTGACGAGATAGATGTGCACGCCGATGAGCCCGATGATCGCGCCCGGGAGTACGAGCATGTGGAGCGCGTACCACTTGGCCAGCGCGTCGGATCCGATCTCGGGCCCGCCGGCGAGGAACTGCGCCAGCCACGGCCCGGCAAAAGGCGCCGTGCCGTTCAAGTTGATTCCGACGACCGTCGCCCAGTACGCCGTCTGGTCCCACGGGAGCAAGTAGCCCGTGAAGCCCAGAAGCATCCCCGTCGCGAGGATGAAGACCCCCGTGATCCAGGTGAGCTCTCGTGGGTACTTGTAAGCGCCGAAGAGGAACACGCGGCCCATGTGCAGGAACAGCAAGATGATGAAGACGCTCGCCCCCCAGCGGTGCATGCCGCGCACGAGCCAGCCGAGCGTGAGCTCGTTCGTGATCGCCTCGATCGAGGAGTAGGCGATGGGCTTCCCGGTGATGGGGTCGATCGACGACGAGGGCTCGTAGTACATCGCGAGGATGACACCCGTAAGCGTCTGAACGATGAAGGCCGTCAGCGCGGCCGAGCCGAGCGTCTGCGCCCAGCTGACGTCCCGCGGCACGTTGCGGAAGAGGAACCACTTCGTCCCGCGAACCGCGCCGGTGCGCTCGTCCACCCAGTCGAGCGGCGCGAGAATCGCGTTCGCGACGAGGAGATCCTTCTTGGACTTCGCCGCCACGCCTTAGCCCGTCACCTGACTGGGAACGATGGGATAAAGCCAAGCTTCGACACCGTCCACGTGCGTGCCCGGAGTCGACCACGGGTACCTCGAGATCTTCGCGTTGGCTCCCGTGCCGGAAACGTTGCCAACGGCGTACAACTCGCCCAGCACGAGCCTGCCGTCCTTGATCGAGAACGTGTAGCGATCCATCGAGCGCACTGGCGGCCCCGCCTGCCGATTCCCCTCGGCGTCGTACAGGCCGCCGTGGCAAGGGCAGCCGAACGACTGCGCCAGTACGGGCCGAAGCTCGACACCGTTGACCTCTTTCTTCGCCGCCTCGTCGATCGGCCCGTTCGGCTGCACCGGGCAACCGAGATGGACGCAGCGGCTGTAGAGAATCGTGAAGCTCGGCTTGTCCCCTTCGGCGAGGCCGTTGTTCCGGACGAAAGCCGTCCGCCTGCTGACCTCGCCTGCCGTCGGGCTGGCGAGGTAGCTCGCGATCACGAACGTGCCTTCGGGAAAGTTGTCGATCGGGCCCAGGTCGGCCTTACCCTCTTCGAGGTTCGTGAACGAAGGAAGGACCATGAAGCCGAGCGCCGGAACCGTGACGATTGCTCCGATCGCCGCGCCGAGACCGATGGTCGATGCCTCGAGGAACCGCGTACGCGAGTAGGTCGGAAGCGAGGCGGGGGTGGTGTCCGCTGTGTCGTCACTCGGTGCGTCGGCGACCGCTCGCGCCTCGGGCTCGATCTCGGGAACGTCGTCGCGAACGCTTCGGGTGACGTCGCGAGCCCAGAGGAAACCGAACGTGATGGCCAGTACCGCGCCGATCGCGGCGACGATCCAGCTGATGACGAGCCCGAGGAGGAGGCAGGCAACCCCGATCGCGAAGCCAATCGGCCAGAGGCTAGGCCCGGGGAGATGCGGGGTGTCGTGGCTCGTATCGCTCAACGCGGACCTGCGGGGGATTCAATCGCCTGGCCGTAGCCTCTGTCAACGACGTGCCGACTGTCGCGACGCGGGGGATTCTGCACTTTGCGCAGGACGCGTGCTACGAGAGGCCGTACTCGGACCAGCGGCGGGTGACCAGATCCCGGATTTCCTCCGACATGAGGATCTCCTCCGGCCAGGGCCGAGCGTCCTCCTCTGGGAGCTTGTGCGTTGCGTCGATGCCGAGCTTCCCGCCGTAGAACTGCCGCCCCGGAGCGTGGTCGAGGTGGTCGAGCGGCCCCTCCGTGATGAGCACGTCGCGCCTGGGGTCGACGTTCGCGGTTACGCGGAAGAAGACATCGGCGTAGTCGTGCACGTTCACGTGCTCGTCGACGACGACGATCGACTTCGAGAGCGAGAGCATCCCGAGCCCCCAGAGTGCGTGCATGACTTTCTGGGCGTGGCCGGGGAACGCCTTGCGGATCGACACGATCACGCAGTTGTGGAACGCGCCCGCGACCGGAAGGTCGTAGTCGACGATCTCGGGAACCGTCATCTTGATCGCGGGGAGGAAGATCCGCTCGGTCGCCTTCCCGAGCCAGGCGTCCTCCGCGGGCGGCTTGCCGACGACGATCGACGAGTAGATCGCGTCACGCCGCATGGTCATCGCCGAGATGCGGAAGATCGGGAACTCCTCGGCGTGCGAGTAGTAGCCGGTGTGGTCGCCGAACGGCCCCTCGACGCCGAAGTCGTTCTTCGAGACGTGGCCCTCGAGCACGATCTCCGCGTTCGCAGGCACCTCGAGATCGATCGTCTTGCAGCGCACGAGCTCGACCGGCTCGCCGCGGAGAAAACCGGCGAGCATGAGCTCGTCGAGGTGGTGCGGGAGCGGCGCGCTGGCCGAGTACGCCGTGACGGGATCGAGTCCGATCGCGACCGCGACGGGTATGCGCCCGTCCTCCGACGCGAGCAGATCCGCCCTCCCGTCCTTGTGCATCTGCCAGTGCATGAAGGTCGAGGCGCGATCGATAACCTGCATCCGGTACATGCCGACGTTGCGGACAGCTGTGTGGGGGTCCTTCGTGATGACCGCGGGGAGCGTGATGAACGGCGCCGGGTCGCCCGGCCAGCAGCGCTGGATCGGGAGAGCGCCGAGATCGATCTGATCGCCCTCGAGCACCACTTCTTGGCATGAGCCCTTCGAAACGGTCTTGGGCTGCGAGTCGGCGACCGACTTCAGCTTGAGGAGGCCTTTGACCTTCTCGACGACGCCCTTGGGGGGCTGCATGTCGAGGATGTCGCCGAGCTTGGCAGCCGCGTCGTCGAGCTTCTCGACCCCGAGCGCGAGGCACATCCTCCGCTCGCTTCCGAACTGGTTGATCAGGAGCGGGAGCTTCGAGCCCTTCGGGTTCTCGAAGAGAAGCGCCGGCCCGCCCGATTTGACCACACGGTCCACGATCTCGGTGATCTCGAGGTCGGGGTCTGCTTCAACGGAAATACGGCGCAACTCGCCCTCACGCTCGAGGAGCGCGATCCACTCGCGGAGGTCTCGGGGCGGCTTCACGGCGCAGTCAGTCTATGGACGCGAGGGCATCGTCAACCGCTTCCGCCAACATGAGCATCGACGAGCGGCTGGCCCTCGCCGCACGCCGCGACGGCTTCCCCGGGATTTGCCCTAGCCGCGGCTGTTGTGCCGCTTGCGGGCGCGCCAGGCGTAGAGATCGCCGAGCAGCACGGCGCCGACGAACACGAGTCCGACGACGAGCATGGAGAGAATGACGTCCTTGCCCTCTTCCGCGGCGTCGGCGAGAAACGGGGCGAGCGAGCTCATCGGGCGCGACTCTAGCCGACGAGCCGGGCGTGCGCAGCAAGTGCGCGATCCACCGGTGCGTCGCCTGCCGTCGAGCGCGCGGATGCCTCGAGCAAGCTCGAGTCCGATCTCAGCCTGAGAGCGTCCCTGGCAAGCGAAAGATCGCCGGCACCGAGCAACGCCGCGGTGGCGGCCCACGCGGAACCGTCGCCGTTTCGCCCCTCCGCCCGCGCCTGCGAACAGAGCGAGATCAGCTCGGAGAGGTCGGCGACAGCCGCGACGTCCCCGGTCGCTGCAACGCGGACGAGCCCATGCGCGTAGAGGTAATCGCCGAGAAGCAGAGCCGTTTCGGAGTCGGCGGGGGAAAACAGCCGCGCATTGCCGTAGTGCACGAGATACCCCTCGTAGATCGTCTCGAGGCCGAGGGCGTGTCCGGCGGGCGCGAGAGGAGAGAAGACCGGCTCGCGCAACCGCTCGGCCTCCGGCAAGAGCGACTCGGCCCAGAGCTGGCTCTGGGCCGCGGCCTCGGCTGCGATCGTCTCCCACACGGTGCGGAACTTAGCCGGAGGTACTGGCGGCGCGCGGAGGCTCGACCCGAGGGGACTCGAGCTCGACCTCCACCGGGACGTCCGGGCCGCCTTGGTCCCAGCGCTCGAAGCGCACGCGTGCGCGGAAGAACTCCCAGATCGCGCGGAGTCCAGCCATCGTCGGGAGCGCAACGAGCACACCGGCGATGCCATACAGCTCTCCGCCCGCGAGGAGGCCGAAGATGACGAGGAGCGGATGGAGGCGAAGCGCATTCGCCATGACGTTCGGCACGACGATGTGCCCTTCCACCTGGTAGATGATGAGGAAGAGCACCCCGACCCAGATGACGCCAACCGGGTCGACGAACAGCGCATAGATGACCGGCGGCACGGCCGAGAGCCACGGGCCGATGTACGGGATCACCTCGATGAAGGCCGTCCACAGCCCGAAGAGGAGCGCGTACTGGTCTGCGCCTTCGACCAGACCGGTCACCCCGAGGATGTACATGCCGACCCCGGCGCTCGAACCGATGACGGTCGAGAGGATCGCCTGACCTTTGAGGTAGCCCCAGACCGCACCTTCGATCTGCTGGGTGAGCGGCGGGCCGCCGTGCGGCGGAAAACGGGAGTCGATCGACTGCTCGAGCCGCTGCATGTCGAGGAGCATGTAGATCGAGATGACGACGACGAGGATGAGTGAGAAGAGGAGGAGCACAACCGAGAATGCGGCGCCCTGCGCAAAGGAGATCGCATCTTGGGCGTATCCCGAGATCTCGCCGGCGCTCAGGGAGTCGACCCACTTGGTGAACTGCTCGCGAACCTGGACCTGCTCGAGCCCGTGGTCGTCGAGCCAGGCCTGGAGACCGTCGATGTCCACCTCCGCGGCGGTCTGGCCCGTCCCCGAATCCTCGACGGTGACGTAGTCGTCGATTCGCCCGGCGGCGTTCCGCGCCTGATCGAAGGCCACAGCGCCGATGGCAATGAGGAGCGCGACGACGGCCGCCGCGAAGATCGCGTAGACGACCAGCACGGACAGCGCGCGCGGAACCTTGACGCGCGTGAGGTCGCGGACGAGCGGATTCAAGGTGAAGGCGATCACGCTGGCCGTCAGGAACAGAAAGAGCACGTGGCCGACCGTCCTCGCGAAGAGGAACGCAAGAACGAGCAGAACGGGAAGACCGACGAGTTGGATCCAGCGCGGGATCTGGATCGTCGGGCCGGGGCCGGCCATACCCGGATCGTACCGTGGGCTTCTGCCGTCTTCGCACGCGGCATGCCTTGCTACGGTCCGTGCAATGGCAACTCCGCGCTCACGCCACGCTGCGCGGTTGCGCGCGGACCGGCGCCGAGCGCAGGCGCGGGCGCGATGGTTCGCCGTCGCGGTCGTCATCGGACTCCTCGGCGCCGCCACGCTCGCGCTGACAGCGTTCGACGGCGAAGGCGGGGCATCGTCCGCGCCGTCGGTGCCGCCACTGCCCGTGACGTCGGCTCCACCCGAGCTCCAGGTGCTCGCAACGATCGGAAATCTCCGTGTGCAGTCACCCGTGGCACAGGGAGGGGTGACGGCAGTCGGCTTCCACGGCGCTGCCGACGGTGCGCTCGTGCTCCAGCCCGTGGGGCCGCAGGCGAACGAAGGGCTCTTGGCACGCCTCTGGAAGCGCATCACCGGCTCATCGCGTCACGGCCTGGCCTGGTACCAGCTCGAGAGCGGCACCCTCCGTACCCTCGACATCGGAGCTGTGGCGGGCACGGACGTCTACTCGCCGGTCGACGGCACGGTCGTCGCGATCCGCGACCATGTCGTCTCGGGGCGAGTCGTCGGCGCTGAGATCGAGTTGCGGCCGACTTCGGCACCGTCGCTCGTCGTCGCGATCGAGAGCGTTCGCGCCGATCCTGCGCTCAGCATCGGAGCGAACGTCGCTGCGGGATCTTCCAAGCTCGGGACGGTCGCGAACATCAGCCGCTTCGAACGGCAGGCCCTCGAACGGTACGCCGCGAACCGCGGCAACAACGTCTCGATCCGGGTCTACACCTCTGCCAGCCTCGGCGTGCCGTAACCTCCGCGCCCTGCGCATCCTCTTCATAGCCGACGTCGTGGGCGCCCCCGGTCGCGGGGCCCTCGAAGCACGCCTCAAAGCGATGCGAGAAGAGCTCGCGATCGCCGCCTGTGTGATCAACGGGGAGAACGCGGCCGATGGAATTGGGATCACACCGCGCCTTGCCGATCAGCTGCTCGCGACGGGTGCCGACGCAATCACGCTCGGGAACCATGCGTTCCGGCGCACCGAGATCGGCCCGTATCTCGATGCCTCGGATCGCGTGATTCGCCCAGCGAACACGTCGAAAAACACTCCTGGGCGAGGTCTCGCGATCGTGACACTGGCGAATGGCTCACGCCTCGCAGTGATCAACGTGCTCGGCTCGCTCTTCCTCCACCCCGCGATTTCCATGTTCGAGCTCATCGACGGCCTCGTCGAGGAGGCCCGCCGCGCCACCCCGCTCATCCTCGTCGACGTGCACGCCGAAGCGACCAGCGAGAAGGCCGCGCTCGCGCGCTGGCTCGACGGCAAGGTCACGGCTGTCGTCGGCACGCACACGCACGTCCAGACCTCGGACTCATGCCTGCTTCCGCGGGGCACCGCCTTCATCACGGATGCCGGCATGACGGGCCCCCACGACTCCGTGATCGGAGTCGAGGCGGAGCTCGCCATCAGGCGGATGCGCACCGGGCTTCCGGTCCGCTTCGAGACGGCTCAGGGCGGCGTGCGTATCGAGGGCGCGCTCATCGAGTGCGACGCCGAGACGGGCAAGGCCTCCTCGATCGAGGCCGTGCGCTTTCCGTTTCCTTGATCGTCGGACTGCTCGGGGAGCAACAGCCAGAGTAGAACGAACGGGAGCACCCACGGCAGGTAGAGGTAGAACCAGTGGGTGAGCGTGAGCTGAAAAGCGACGAGAACGGCCGCAGTGAGTGCCGCGAGCTCGATAGGACCTTTTCGGCGAGGTACGACGGCGACGACAAGCGCGAGCACGACTGCGAGTACGGCAAGCGCGGGCTGGATGAATCCGAGATCCGGAACTCCCGCCGCGTGGTACTGCCCCCAACCCCACGGTGACCACGGGGAGTCGCGACCGACCTGGAAACCGATCGTGCGATCCCAGAACGCCCTCGCGGCGTCCCGGAGATCGGGCTCGAGCAGGAGGACGGTGAACGCGAGCAACGTGGTCCCGACGAAGGCGGCCGAGAAGCGCACGAGCCGGCGCACGTCCACGGTCGGGTAGGTCGCCCAGAGCGGCGCGACGAGCAGCGCGCCGAACTTCGTCCAACCGGCGAATGCTACTGCGGTTCCTCTCGCCCACGCCGACGACGCGAGCCAGAATCCGAGCACCAGAAACGCCGGCATGATCGTGTCGTTCGTGTTCGCGTTGAGCGCATACGCCGTGAACGGATAGGCGGTCCAGGCGAAAGCAAGGAGCACCGCCAGCCGAAGTCCGCCGAACCGAAGTCCGACGAGGACGAGGCCGAGGATCGCGAGCACGTCGAACGCGATCGAGGTCGCGTGCGCTGCGGGCAGCGAGTCCCACTTCCCGCTCCAGCCGAAGATCGCCGTGGCCGGCACGTATCCGAGATACGAGACGGGGCCGTAGGTGTCCCCCCGCTCGATCGCAGCCTCGCAGCGCCCGTTGGTCTGGATGCGGTCGCGAACCTGCCCGTCCGGGTCCTTCGGCCCGCAAGGCTCGAGGTCACCTCGTTGCGGCATGTTCCCGTATGGCGCCTCGCCGTCGAGGATCCTGCTGGCACCGGCCACGCCGGCGAGTCCGACGTCGATCACCCCGCGAGGGGTCTCGACGTTGAGGCCGATCCGAAAGCCGAGTAGAAACACCGCGGCTGCAGCAACCACCCAGGTCGGCCAGACCGAGCGAAGTGGTCCCTGCCGTCTCCCCGAGCCGATCCAGAGGCCTCGGACCAGGAGGTAACCAAGCACTGGGTAGACGAGAGGAACGCTGCGGAAGATCTCGCCGCGGTTGAAGAAGGCCAGAGAGATCGAGAACGCGAGCAGTGCGAGTAGGTCAAGGTTGCGAGTCGAGAGCGGGCGGCGGAGATCCGCGAGGCCGACCAGGAAAACCAGACAGAAGGCGAGCCAGACGAACGGCTTCAGCAGCGTCTTGCCACCGAATGCCCCAGCGCGGCCGCGCGCCATCTTCCACGCGACCTGTGGCCCGGTCCAGGCCTCGCTGACCCGCCCGGTCGTGTCTTCGACCACGACCAGCGCGACTTGTCCGGCCTCTCCCGACCATGCCTTGACAACCCACGTCCGCGACTCGGACCGATAGGTCGCCGACGTACTGGGATCAGGCGGGTAGCGCTCGAGCCAGGCTTTCACCTTGCGGTCTGCGAGAGCCGTCTCGACAACGGACTCCTCGTCGAGGCGAGCGAGTTTCTGCGCCGTTTTGGGTGCGCCCGACTCGAGCGCGGGCTCGGTCGGAGTCGTCGCCGCGCCCGCCGTCGAGGCGAGCGCGAAGGCGGCGGCCGCCAGAGCGAGCGCGGTTAGCGTGGTTGTCCGCGTCGTGGTCCGAACGACCAGAGCTTATTGCCGACAAAGTTCACCGGTGTGACGAGCACGATGGCGATCGCCTGTGCGACCACCTTGCTGAGCCCGATCTGAACCAACGCGTACAGGACGACAAGGTTCGCAACAAGGGCGAGCGACGAGACGACGAGGAATCGAAGGCCCTGGTACGCGACGTGTCCGCGCTGGCTGCGGAACGTCCAAACTCGATTCCACGTGTAGTTGTTCGTCACGGCGACGAGGAACGAGCAGACAGCAGCCGGGATGTAGTGGACGCCCAGAATGAGGACGAGGAAGGAGAACACCCAGAGGTTGACCGCATATCCCGTCGCGCCGACGAGGCAGAACTTGAGGAGCTGCTCCCAGTTGTTCCGCCGGCGCAGCGCAGCGCCGACGCGACCACGCTGCGTGCCGGAAACGACTTCTGCGGAGGACTCCATTGTGACCGCAGGGTAGTCGGAACCCCGGTCGCGCCGACCCCCTGTCGGGTCAGGTTGAGGCAAAGCCCCCCTTGCCCAGCAGCGGAACAAACCGACACGCGACGGACCCTCTCTCCTGCGGGCCGGTGGGCGTCCGCACGACGAGGACGAGCTCCTGACCCCAGCGAGACCCGCGCGGGACAACGAGACGGCCGCCCTCTTCGAGCTGCGAGTACAGAGCGTGCGGAACGGTCGGCGCCGCAGCTGCGACCGCAATTGCAGAGAACGGCGCTCGGTCCGGAACTCCGAGCGAACCGTCACCGATTCGTACCTCGACCCGGTCGTACCCGGCCTTCGCAAGCGCGATGCGGGCACCTTCGGCGAGCTCGGGAACGCGCTCGATCGTGACCACCTCTCGAGCCAACTCGGCGAGCACCGCGGCCTGGTACCCAGAGCCCGTCCCGACGTCGAGCACCCGCTCGTGACCGTCGAGCGCGAGCAACGCGCCGATCGTCGCGACGATGAAGGGTTGCGAGATCGTCTGTCCGTGCCCGATAGGAAGCGCCCCGTCCTCATACGCGTACTGGCGTGACTCCTCAGGAACGAACAGCTCACGGGGAACCCGCTCCATGGCGAGCAGAACGCGCTCGTCCGAGATCCCGCGCTGCCGGAGCTGATGCTCGACCATCCGAGCGCGCGCCTCGGCCGCGTCTACCTGAAGACTCACTTCGCGAGCGTTCGAAGCCCGGCGAAGCGAGCAGCCTGGCGACCGCGCATTCGGGCGGCCAGGAGTGGGATCGCAACCGCCTCGACGTACCCCAGGATAGGAATCAAGGCGAGGAGGCAGACCAGGAGCCCAAGCACGCCGACGTACGCTGCGACCCCCAAGCGTGTCCCGCCTCGGCGTAGCGCTCCGTGAACGACAGCCGCGCCGGCCAGCGCTCCGAGGAAGCCGCCGATGCCACCGGCGGCCACCTCAGCCGTATCACCGATCGCGATCCCGACCGCCGCACCGGCGGCGGCTCCGACGAGCGCGGCGGCTCCGACTCCGAGCATGTTCGATCCGAGGATCCCGACGAGTGCGACTCCGATCCCGAGCCCGAGGCCCAGGCAGACGCCGATCGTGTACCAGCTGCCCACGGCGGCAGTCTAGAGAGGCTGTCCTACGCTGACTGGAGCTCACCGGACTCGAGCCGGGCGATGACCGCCAGGCCGAACTCGGCAGCACGGGCGCCGTCGACGACCCGGTGGTCGAAGCTGATCGCGATCGCGCCGGTCTTGTGCACGACGATCTCGTCGTCGCGAACCACCGCTCGCGGCGCTATCCGCCCGATGCTGAGAATCGCAACCTCCGGATGGTTGATCAATGGTGTCTGGAAGAGGCCGGCAAGCTTGCCGGCGCTCGTGATGGTGAACGTCGAGTTTCGAACCTCGTCGGGCTCGAGTGTCCCCGCACGCGCACGTGCAGCGAGACCTTCGAGCTCACCGTGGATCCGTTCCACCGCCTTCGAGTCCGCACCGCGGACGACGGGCACCACGAGACCGTGATCGGTCTGAACTGCGACCCCGATGTCGTAACGATCGAGATAGACGATCTCGTCACCGTCGAGTCGCGCGTTGAGCTCGGGGAACTCGGCAAGCGTTCTGGCGCACGCAAGCACCGTGGTTGCGACGAGCTGCGCCATCGGAACGTCCTCGAAGTCACACTCCTCGACCCAGGTCACCGCCGGGACCTCGCGCTGCACCCGCGCCATGTGCTCGGCGGCGACCCGGCGCACGCCGCGGAGCTTCTCGCGTCGGCCTTCTTTCGGCGCCCCGATCGCCGCGCCCGCCCGCACGTCGTCCTCGGTGATCCGACCGCCCGGCCCGGTTCCAGCGATCGACGCGAGCTCCACACCGAGCTCTGCGGCGACGCGCCGAACGACCGGCGTCGCCTGCACCCTGCCGACCGGATCGGAGTCCGCAACCGCCCCAGCACCTTGTAACAAACTGGTACTTGGCTTCCTTTCCGTCGAGGGAGGGATCGACTCGCCTGGAGCGCCGATGATCACCAGCTCGGCTCCCACCGGAGCGATCTCCCCTTCGGCGACAAGTATGCGAAGCACCGTGCCTTCATACGGCGACGGAATCTCGACCGTGGCCTTGTCGGTGGAAATCTCGACGAGTGGATCGTCCTCGCGCACCGCTTGGCCTTCAGCTACGAGCCAGCGCGCAACCTCGCCTTCTGTGAGGCCTTCGCCGAGATCCGGAAGCTTGAACGCCTGTGCCACGAGCTACGCGGGAGTCTCGTTGATCGACCGACGGCGCAGCCGTCTGCGCTGACCGACAGCGACGATCATCCCGAGAGCCGCCAGGGAGATCAGAAGCGGCGGCGCGAGGAATCCCACGGCAGCGAGGTACTGGACGCTCGAGCAGTCGTCGTGACAGTCGGTGAATCCGTCCGCACCGTGAAACCCGGAGACGATCGCCACAAAAGCAGCGACCCAGACCAGGCACGCGACGGCGAAAAGAGCGATGGCCGCCGCGCCCAGACGTCCCCGAAGCCAGGCGACCGCAAGAGCCCCGCACATAAGCGCGAACACCCCCACGACGCCGATCTGAACTACCCAGACGGTGGACATTCTCAGGCCGCGAGGACGCGGCGGACGGCGTCGACGACGCGAGCCTCCGAAGGCACGTATGCATCCTCGAGCTGCCAGTAGGGATACGGGACGTCGTAGCCGGTGACGCGAAGCACCGGCGCGCGGAGATCGAAGATCGCCCTCTCCGCGAGAACGGCCACGACCTCCGCGGCAAAACCGCAGACCCGCGGCGCCTCCTGAACCACGATCGCGCGACCGGTCTTGGCGATCGATGAGAGCAGGCCATCTTCGTCGAGGGGCTTCAGCGATCGGAGGTCCACCACCTCGCAAGAGGCTTCGCTCTCGAGCGCCTCTGCGGCACGCTCGGCGACTCCGACCATGGCCCCGTACGCGATGATCGTCACGTCGGATCCTTCGCGGGCGATGCGGGCCTTCCCGAGCGGGACGATATGCTCCCCCTCGGGAACCTCGCCACGAGCGAGCCGGTAGATCAGCTTCGGCTCGAAGATGACCACGGGATCCGGGTCGCGTATCGCCGCCGCGATGAGCCCCTTCGCGTCGGCAGGCGTCGACGGGATCGCAACCTTCACGCCCGGTGTATGGACGTAATACGTCTCCGGGGAGTCATCGTGGAGCTCGGGCGCACGGACACTCCCGCCGTAGGGCATGCGAATGGCGAGCGGGAACGACATTTTCCCGCGCGTCCGCCAGCGATACCGGCCCACGTGGTTGATCAGTTGGTCGAGAGCCGGGTAGCTGAAGGCGTCGTACTGCATCTCGCAGACGGGCTTCCAGCCCGCCATGCAGAGGCCGACAGCGGTACCGAGAATCCCGGCTTCCGCCAGCGGTGTGTCCACACAGCGATCGGCGCCGTATCGGTCTTGCAGCCCAGCAGTTGCCCGAAAGACACCGCCGAGTAGCCCGACGTCCTGGCCCATGACCATGACCGCAGGGTCGCGCTCCATCTCGACGTGGAGCGCGTCGTTCACCGCCTCGACGAGAAGCAGTTCCTTCACCCGAGGATCCTCCGCAGCTCGTCGAGATCGGTGGCGAGCGGCGGCGGCGGATTCGCGTAGGCGTGATCGAAGACGAGCGAGACATCGGCGGGAGGCTCGGCCTCGGCTGACGCGATGCCCTCGCGCATGACCGCGAGCGCGTCAATTCGGATCTCCTCGGCCTCGGCGGCACTGAGCACGCCGGCGCGCTCGAGATAACGCTCGTACCGCCCGACACACTCGTTCTCCCGTTCCTCCTGCACGCGCTCCTCGTCGATGTAGATCGACGGGTCGTCCGCGGTCGCATGAGGTGCCGCGCGATAGCTCACGGCCTCGATGAGCGTCGGGCCCTCGCCTGCTCGGGCACGCTCGACAGCCTCGCGCGTCGCCTCGTACACGGCGAGCACGTCACCGCCGTCCACCCGCACGCCGGGCATCCCGTAGCCGATCGCCTTGTCGGCGAGCGTGGGCGCCGCGGTCTGCGCGCTGACAGGAGTCGAGATCGCCCACTGGTTGTTGTTGCAGAAGAGAATCGCAGGGGCCTTCATCACGCCCGCGAACGTTGCGCCTTCGTGAAATGCGCCCTCCGAGGTCGCGCCGTCGCCGAAATACGCGATGGCCACGCGATCCTCGCCCTTTAGCCGCGCACCCCATGCAAAGCCCACCGCATGCGGCACGTGCGTCGCAATCGGCACACAGATGGAAGCCACGCCGTAGTCCTGGGGGTTCCACCAGCCTGCCGGATGCCCGCGCCACCACGAGAGGACGGTCGAGGCGGGCATCCCCCGCAGCAGCCCGATGGCCGATTCCCTGTAGCTCGGGAAGATCCAGTCGCGCTCCTCGAGAGCGGAGACCGAGCCGGCCTGCATCGCCTCGTGATTCCAGAAGATCGCGTACGTCCCAATGCGGCCCTGGCGGTGGTAGATCACCGAGCGCTCGTCGTATGTCCGGAGGAGGACGAGGTTCCGATACAGCGCGAGCAGCTGATCCCGGCCGAGACCCTCGACCTCGCCGTCGGGGAGCGCGTCGCCGTCACCGATGACGCGGCGCAGGCCTCCTTCGGCGGGCAGCACTCGGCTCATCCGCGAGGATTGTAGGGCCGGACGGCCCGGCCCTAGACGAGGACGGTGATCGCGTCACGCTCGGCTTCGATCAAGGCGTGCTCGACGTCGCCGAGATCCTCTCCGTCCGCTTCGAGCGGCATCGGCGCGTCGCAGACGATCTCGAACCGGTCCGCATCGTGGGCGTACAAGAGGTTGTGCGCCCTCGTCCGGTCGCCACGTCCGAACGCATACCAGGCGAACTGCGGAAGCTCGCGCGTCCGGAGGCGAATAGGTGCGACGAGGTCGAGGCCTCCCTCGAAGCTCGCGAGCGGTGCCGGGCGGACAGCCACTCGTCCGGCGTAGCTGTACGCCGGTCCGTTCGAGATGAGTGCGAACGCAGCCCTGCCATGACCGACGATTTCGAGCGCGGGCTCGAGTCGAAAGCGATGACGTCCGAGTGTGCGCACTCCCGTCCAGGCGAACCGGGCGTTACTCGGCCGGCGCCCGTCCGACCGACGGCCAAGCTCGTCGACGGCGCGTACGACCTCGGCGTCGAGGCCGATCCCGCACGCAAACCCGAACCGACGTCCGTTCACACGCCCCACGGAGATACGGCGCGTCGATCCCGTCGCAAGCCTGCGAGCCGCCGCGACCGGGTCGTTGGGGAGGCCGAGCGCACGGGGCAACACGCTGGTGCCTCCTCCCGGGATGAGGCCGATCGGAGTCGTGGCGTCGATGCCATTCAGCACCTCGTTGTATGTGCCATCACCCCCGAAGACGTACAGGGCATCGGCGTGGCCGGACACTTCCCGCGCCATCTCTGTCGCGTCCCCGCGGGCGCTCGTCATCCGCAGCTCTGTGTCTTCGGGAAGCGCCGCGCGCACTGCCGCGAGCCGCTCCTCGCCAACGCGGGTCGCCCACGGATTCGCGATCAGAAGCCGGCTCACCGGGGAGTCGCGTAGCCGCGGATGCCGTCGACGAGGATCGCGGTGAAGCGATCGGCCAGCTCGTCGGTGTCCCGCCCCGAAATCAACCACGTGTACGCCCAGTTCGCTGCGGAGAGCATGAGAAGCGCGGCCGTCCCGGCGTCCAGATCGGGGCGGAGCTCACCGGCCTCGACCCCATCGCGAAAGAGCGCCCGGAAGCGCTCCTCATAGCGACGGCGCTCCGCCAGAACCTCGTCGCGGTACTCGGCGTCGAGGTAACGCCACTCGCGCGTGAATACCGTCGCGACATCGAGCTGATCAGAGACGACGCCGAGATGTCCGCGCAGAGCGAACCGGATGCGCTCGACGGCCGTCGCTATCTCCGGCACCTCGTCGAGTGCAGCGTGAAAAGCGCGGGCACCCTCGCGCATGGTCTCGAAGAGAAGCTGCTGCTTCGAGCCGGTCAGCGAGTAGAGCGAGCTCTTCTGGACGCCGAGCGCATCAGCGAGGTCGCCCATGGAGGTGCCGTGGAAGCCACGCTCGGCGAACAACCTCGCCGCCTCGCGCGTGAGCGCTTCCCGCCTCGGTGTCGCCATATACTCGATGCTAACGACCGTTCGGTAGGGAGGCCAAGCCGTGGACGCACGAACCCAGGAGTTTCTCGAGTACGTTCAGTCGGGCGGGCAGGTGGAGACGGGCGACTGGATGCCCGACGAGTACCGCGCGAGGCTTATCAAGTTCATCGAGATGCACGGCAATTCGGAGCTCATGGGTGTCCTCCCCGAGCGCGACTGGATCCTCCGCGCGCCCACGCTCCAACGAAAGCTCGCACTCACCGCGAAGATCCAGGACGAGGTCGGTCACGCCCAGCTCATCTACCGCGTGGTAGAGGACCTCGGCAAGCCGCGGAGTGCGTGTCTCGACGACCTCGTCTCCGGTAAGGCCAAGTTCCACAACGTCTTCCACTACCCGACGAAGACCTGGGGCGACGTCGGCGTGATTGCTTGGCTCGTCGACGCGGCAGCGATCGTCTCGCAGAAGGCGCTCCTCAAGTGCTCGTATGCCCCGTATGCGCGGATCATGAAGAAGATCTGCTGGGAGGAGTCGTTCCACATCCTTCACGGACGCGACGTGATCCTGGCGATGGTGACGGGCACGGACGAGCAGTTCGGGCTCGTGCAGGAGGCGCTCGACCGCTGGTGGGAGCCGTTGATGCACTTCCACGGAAACCCCATCCCGGCCGAGGAAGATCCCATGTTCGTCTGGCGGATCAAGAGCCAGGGAAACGAGGAGGCGCGACAGCAGTTCCTCGAGGGCTACGTCTCGCAGATCCGCGAGCTCGGGCTCGAGATCCCGGACCCCGCGCTCCGGAAGGACGAGGAGACAGGGACGTGGCTCTATACGGAGCCTGACTGGGAGAAGCTTCGCTCCGTCGTAACCGGCCACGGGCCTGCGTCAGAGGAGCGGCTCGCATTCCGCCGGCTGTCTCGTCAAGACGTGGACTGGGTCGAGCGGGTGGTGCTCGCGGAGGCCGCGTGATCTTCGAGGTCTTCAGACAGGAACGGAAGGGACAGCCGTTCCAGCACGCCGGCTCGGTCGTCGCCCCTGACGAGCAGTTTGCCGAGATCTACGCGCGCGAGCAGTACGGCCGAAGGCAGGAGTCGGTGGCACTCTGGCTCGTCGCGCGCGACGACGTGACCGAGATCGCCGAATTCCCGGACGAGTTCGACCTGAAATACCGGCGCGTCGACGGATACTCGATCAAGACACGCCTTCGAGAGGCACGAGAGCGCGCTGGGACGGTCGACATGGCGCCGGGAGCGAGCGACGCCTCATGAGCGACCGCACCGACCTGCTCCTCTCTCTCGCCGACGACGAGCTCGTCCTCGGCTGGCGGAACTCGGAGTGGACGGGAATCGCCCCGTTTCTCGAGGAAGACGTCGCCTTCTCGTCGATCGCCCAGAACGAGATCGGCCACGCGCGCGCGCTCTACGAGCTCGCAGCGGCCGAGCTGGGGACCACGGCGGACGAGCTCGCGTTCGACCGCACGCCCGAGGAGTACCGCTGCGCACCCTTGGTCGAGCTCCGTCGCCTCGAGTGGGCGCGGACGATCGCCCGCCACTGGCTCTACGAGACCGCCGACGAGATCAGACTCGGCGAGCTGAAGACCTCCGAGGATCCCGAGATCGCGGGCATCGCCGCGAAGATGAACCGCGAGGAGGCGTATCACCGCATGCATGCTGAGATGTGGGTCGACCGCCTCTTGTCCACCGACGACGGGCGCTCGCGATTGAAGGAGGCAGTCGACGAGCTTTGGCCCTACGCGCTCGGAGTTCTCGACGACGAGCTGCGCCCGGAGCTCCGTCGCCGTGCCGAAGAGCGGTTGGAGCGCAAGCTTGCCGAAGTCGACGCCGTCCCGCGCGGCGTTCACGAGTCGGAGCTCGCGGAGCTCTTGGAGGAGATGACTTCCGTGCGGCGCTCGGCGCCACCGGGCTCGCAATGGTGACCGCGCACGAGGTCTGGGAGGCGCTCGCGGAGATTCCCGATCCCGAGATCCCGGTGATCTCTTTGGTCGATCTCGGGGTGATCAAGAACGTCACGATCGCCGACGGCCGCGTGCGAATCGACTTCACGCCAACGTTCATGGGCTGCCCGGCTCTGGAGACGATGCAGCGCGAGATGCTCGCGAAAGTTGAAGGACTGGGTGCTGAGGCGGACGTGCGTGTCATCCTCGACGACTCGTGGTCGACGGACCGGATCTCGCCCGAAGGGCGTAAGAAGCTACGTCTCGCCGGTTTCGCCCCTCCCCCGCCTCGAACAGCGGGCAAGCTCGAGCTCGTCCAGCTCCAAGGCAACGGTTTCCGATGTCCGTATTGCAGCTCGACAGACACGAAGCTCGACAACCTGTTCGGCCCGACGCCGTGTCGCTCGATCCGCTACTGCAACGCCTGCCGGCAGCCGTTCGAGCAGTTCAAGACGATCTGATGATGGCGACGTCGGCGTATCTACGGGTAGCGAATCAGCCGCCGCCGCTCGAGAACTACGACCTCTTCACGGAGAACGTGCCGCTCGTCGAGGCGCTCCGTCGAGAGGGCGCGGACGGCCGCGAAGAGGAATGTGCGGCCTTCGGGCGCCTGTGCGGCGGTGAGCCGCTCGAGCTCGGACGCCTCGCGAACGAGCATCCCCCGGTCCTGCGGGCCTTCGACCGCTTCGGCGAGCGGATCGACGAGGTCGAGTTTCATCCCGCATGGCACGAGCTCCTCCGCCTCGGGGTCGAGCACGGCCTCCACGCCGCTGCATGGACGGAGACCAAGCCCTATCCGCACGTCGCGCGTGCGACCCGATTCATGACGCTCGCATACGCCGAGGCGGGCGTCGGTTGCCCGCTCTCGATGACGTACTCCGTCGTGCCCGCGATGCGCTCCGATCGCTCGCTCGCCGACCAGTGGGAGCCGCGGCTCACCGAGCGCGTCTACGACCCGGGGCTGCGCCCGCCAGCGAAGAAGGCGGGCGTCTTGGCCGGGATGGCGCTGACCGAGCGGCAGGGAGGCTCTGACGTGCGCGCCAACGAGACACAAGCGAAGCCGCTCGAAGACGGCGGCTACGCGCTGACGGGGCAGAAGTGGTTCTGCTCGGCACCAATGTGCGACGTCTTCCTCGTTCTCGCGTATGCGCCCGGAGGGCTCACGTGTTTCGTTCTCCCGCGCGTGCTGACCGACGGGCGGCGCAACGGCCTCCGCATCGAGCGGCTCAAGGACAAGCTCGGCAACCATTCGAACGCATCGGCGGAGATCGAGCTGCAAGACGCGTGGGCCGCGCGACTCGGCGAGGAAGGACGAGGCGTGGCGACGATCATCGAGATGGTGGCCCATACGCGGCTCGACTGCGTCCTCGGCTCGACCGCGCTCATGCGGCGGGCCGTCGCCGAGGCGACGCACCACGCGGCATATCGCATCGCCTTCGGGCGGCTCCTGGGCGAGCAGCCACTCCACCAGAACGTTCTCGCCGACCTCTGCCTAGACTCGGAGGCGGCCACTGCGACCGCGCTCCGGCTCGCGCGCTCCGTGGACGAAGGGGATCGCCCGTTCCGCCGACTGGCGACCGCGGTGGCCAAGTACTGGATCTGCAAAGCGACCCCGCCGCTCGTCGCCGAAGCGCTCGAGTGCATCGGCGGCAACGGGTACGTGGAAGAGTCCCCGCTCCCTCGGCTCTACAGAGAGAGCCCGCTTAACTCGCTCTGGGAGGGCGCGGGCAACGTCATCGCGCTCGACTTGCTCCGAGCCGCGGCGAAAGAGCCCGAGAGCGTGGACGCTCTGCTGGCCGAGATCGCCCTGGCCGCAGACGCCGACGCCCATTTGGACGCGGCGGCCGCCCGACTCGAGCGCGAGCTGGCGGACGATGGCGAGCTCGACTACCGGGCTCGACGCGTGGTCGAGTTGGCTGCACTCTCCCTGCAGGGATCGCTCCTCGTGCGCCACGCTCCGCCCGAAGTCGCAGACGCCTTCTGCGCGACGCGGCTCGGGGGCAAGGGGGGCGGTGCGTATGGAACGCTTCCGCTCGGGGTCGACTGTGCGTCAATCGCCGAGCGCCACCGCCCGCGGCTCGACCGGTAGACGGCGGCGTCCTTACAGGCCCGGCTTATACGCCTTGACGGTCGCGCCCTGTGCGCCGTACTTGAGCGCCTTCCGGCGGGTGTCCTCGAATTTCGAGCGCATGTACGTGTTCACGAGATTGCCGTGCTCGATCCGCTCGAACCCGTGCCGCTCCAACATCCCTGCGTACTCTGCGTCCAGCAGAGCGCCGGCAATTCAGCCAGTCCAGAGGTCGATCTTGCGCCGACCCTCCTCGGAGACAGGCTGCTGGATCGTCACGTCGGCAACCTGCAAGCGGCCGCCCGGGACGAGGACGCGGTAGATCGAGGAGAACACGGCATCTTTGTCCGGGATCAAGTCGATCACGCTGTTCGAGAGGACGACGTCGAAGCTCGCGTCGTCGAACGGGAGAGTCTCGGCCTCTCCTTCGACAAAGGTGACGTTGTTCAGGCCGAGCTCCGCTGCGCCCCTGCGAGCCTTGTCGATCATCTCTGGCGTCATGTCGATTCCGGTCACGGACCCTTCGGGCCCGACCATGAGCGCCGCGATAAGCGTGTCCATGCCGGCGCCGGAGCCAATATCGAGGACGCGCTTTCCCGGCTCGAGGCGCCCGAGGACCCAGGGGTTTGCAACACCTGCGAACGACTCGGCGACGAAGTCCGGCACCTGCGACAGCTCGTCCGGGTACCCAAGGTCTTCGGCCCAGGCACGTCCGGTCGGGAAGATGAAGTCCGTCTCCGGCTCTTGCGAGACCGACGCATAGGTCTTCTTGATCTCGGACTTCAGAAGCCCGATGTCGATTCCGACGTCAACGACCATCGGCTCACCGCCTTGCTCGAAGGAGCGCGAACCGTAACATCGGAGGTCTCAAGAGCGCCAGCGGATCGCTACCGCGCGAGCCGCAGCGATCCCGGCCGAACCCGGTAGACGTGTCCGCTTCCATCGGATGCCTCAGCGAGAACACGGTTCAGGTCGTCCTCGGTTGCGACGGCTCCGGCCTCGAGCGTCACTGTCGCCTCGTCGGCATCGGCGTCGATCACGACTTCGGCGACCGGAGCGAGTTGTGTCACCACGCCCTGAATTCGCGCGGCGCACGACTCGCAGCCGGCCTGTTCGACGTCGAAGACGAGATGACTGCTCTCCACGAAGGCGACCTTACCGCGGATACCCTTACGGCCACATGGTCGAGATCTTCTTCTGCCCCACCTGAAGCGGGTACGACACACGGGCCGCGAGTCTCGCGGCCGAGATCACGTCTCAAACGGGTGCAGCAGCCAAGATCACACCCGGAGGACGCGGCCAGTTCGACGTCGTCGCCGACGGAGCGCTGATCTACTCGAAACAGGACAAGGGGCGCTTTCCCGAAGACGGCGAGGTCCTCGCCCTGCTCGTCCCAGCCGCCTAGCGAAGCAGAAAGCCGTCGCCCAGCGGGTCGTCCGGGTCGAGAACGAAGACGTGCTCCCCTGTGCGATACGCGCTCCCCTCGACCTCCGTGACGACAGCAGGGAGCCCCGCGACATCTGCGTCGCCCACGACCCGACCGCGGAACTCAGAGCCCACGATGCCGAGGTGCCGCAACTCAGCGCCGCGCGGAAGCCGGCCTGAGCGATCGAGTAACGCCAATCGCGCCGAGGTGCCGCTGCCGCACGGTGAGCGGTCGACCTCACCGTCCGCGAACACGGTGACGTTGCGCTGCGTCAGCGGCTCCTCTCCTTCCTCCTGCCAGAAGATCACGCCGTAGACGCCCTGGAGCTCGGGCTCCACGGGGTGGACGACGTCCTGCCAGGCCTCGACTTCGTGCTTGAGCTCCCGGCCGAGCTCGATCAGCCGCGGCAGCTCGCTGGGTGCTACCCGCTCCTCGACGGAGGCATAGAACGCGCCGCCGAACGCGACATCCACGGTGCGCTCGCCGAGCTCGACACCCTCGGCCCAGACGAACGCCGGCACGTTGCGGAAGCGCACCGAGCGCACGCGGCCGCTCTCCACCCGTGCCCACGTGTCGAGCCGCCCCGAGGGCACGTCGACGACGACGTGAGTCTCGCCCTCGTTGCGCGTGACGACGCCTTCGTCGAGCGCCCAGGTGACGAGTGCGATCGTCCCGTGCCCGCACGCGGTCGAGTACCCGGCGTTGTGGAAGAAGACGACGCCGAGATCGGCATCGGAGTCGTTCGGCTCGACCACGAAGCAGCCGTACATGTCCGCGTGACCGCGAGGCTCATAGACGAGAAACCTGCGAACGTGATCCAAGCGCTCGAGCGCATCACGGCGCTTGTCCAGGATCGTGCTGCCCTGGGGCACGTCGACGCCACCCGTGACGATGCGAAACGGCTCACCACCGGTGTGGTAGTCGACGGTGTGAATTCGCACTCCTCGACCTTAACGAGCTGAGCCCCCGAGGATCCGTCGTGGAGCGTGGACCCTCGGGCG
>JAOUHF010000113.1 GCA_029865325.1 Thermoleophilia bacterium | reverse complement strand
CGCTGGCTCGATGCTCAGACCCATAGCGGCGAGAACATCGGTGAGACACCGACGCAAGTGCTTTTCGTGGAGCTGAAGGAACAAGGCGGTGAGAGCACGTCAAGCGCCTCGCACGGGCCGTCCTAGTCGCTCCTGCCGGGCGAGCTTCAAGCGACATTTGCGCACACTCGCGCAGGCGGGCATGCTGTTCTCTTCCTTGCGATGAAGGGTCGACCTGGGCGCGATCGAAGTACGCCGCATGCTGTCTGCGCTGTCGATGTACCTGCGGTTCTCGCGCGCGCTGAAGATCGCAGTGCTCGAAGACGGGTTCGCCCAGATCCTCGGCGCGGCCGTGTTCCTCGTCGTACTCGGCACGCTTGTCTACTCGTCCAGTCAGGACTGGAGCCTGGTGGACGGCTTCTACTTCGCGGTCGCGACGTTGACGACATCGAGCATCGCCGACCCCGAGCTCGTCGTCTCCGGCGCGCCGGTCAAGATGACCTCGCGGTCGTCCGCTGCGATCCAGGCAAGGATGGCCTAGCGTCTTTGTTCCAACGTCGCTGACTCTCACCTCGCGTGGCATTGTCGAACGCTCGCCCATGCCAGTGCGGTCACTTACGGCTGGTACTGCTGGTCAAGCGCGCACACCGTGTCGATGTCGATGCGAATCCAGGCGCCGGTGTCGAGCGGCTCGAACAGCTCTACGGGCTTCTCGCCGTTCAGGAGCTGCGCCAGCTCGGGGACGCCGATGGGCGTCGACATGATCCCCGTGCCGTCATTCGTGAGCACAGTGACGTGCGCTTCCGACGGCACGAGGTACGTCAGGAGGCGGTGCCCCTCCTCGATTCGGTAGTTGTCGTTGGGAACCGGCTCGCCCGGCTCGACCACGCCGTCCTCGGCTGCCGCCGTGTTGGCGGTCACGCCGCTCGTGAACCACGCTGGGTCGAACCGCATCTCGTACTGATCGCCCTTCCGCGCGAGCGAGGAGATGTGGCCGAAAATCCTGTCCCCGCACTGTTCAGCGGCGGCTGACTCGCTCTCCGAATCCTTCGTGAAGTACAGAGCCCCGAAGACCACGGCCGCGACGGTCGCGACCACCGCGACGACGGCGAGGGCTGCGTGCGTCGGTTTCATGATGGTTGCCTCCGAGTGGCGAGCAAGCCGTGGCAAGACATTACCTCGGCCGGGACGATTCGCCGTGCCGCAGGCGGCGCTCGACCTCTGTCGATTGTCTCGAACCCTTCGCCCAGTCTGCGGTCTTTGCCGCTGACCGGGTCGACGACTCCCTCGGGCGCTGGCGAAAGCCTCTCCGCCACGGTCGACCTCGTACTATCCTCGGCGCCAATCGTCGAGGGAGGAACACGATGGATCACGCGGCCACCATGCGGCGCATGTACGACCTGCTCAACGCCGGAGACATCGATGGGTTCGGCGATCACTTGGCGGATGACTTCATCGAGCACGAGGAGACGCCCGGGCTTGCGCCGACGAGGGAAGGCGTCAAGGCGTTCTTTCGAATGTACATCTCAGCGTTCCCCGACATGCGAATGGAGTCCCAAGACGTCCTGATGAGCGGTGACAAGGTTGTCGCGCGATCGAGGGCCACCGGAACCCATCAAGGCGAGTTCATGGGGATGCCGGCGACCGGCAAGCGCATCGACGTGCAGCTGATCGACATCCTGCGATTTGGCGACGACGGCCTCGCGCACGAGCATTGGGGCGTCTTCGATGCGCTGGCGATGATGCAGCAACTGGGCGCTATCCCAGAGGGTCCTCGCGCCTAGGCTCATCGGCGATCGCCGACCGCGTTGCCAGGCGGGTGCGCGGTACCCGCAGCTGCTCAAGAGAGTTTCCGGGAGCACTCGGGCAGTCTGGCGTCGTAGTGCTATGTGAAGGGATCACACCTCCCGGGTCTCGGTGTCTCTCAGGTACTGGTGCACGAAGGCGATGGCCATGCTGCCCTCGCCGACCGCGGCCGCGACCCGCTTCACGGGGCTGAATCGGACGTCGCCGCAGGCGAAGATCCCCGGGGCGCTCGTCTCCAGGAGGTACGGATCGCGGTCGAGCTGCCAGCGCGCGGCGGCGCGAACGTCTGAGCCGGTGAGCACGTAGCCCTTCGGATCCAGTGCGATCTCCGGCGGGAGCCAGCCGGTCTCGGCGTCCGCGCCGATGAAGATAAATAGCCCACCAGACTCGAGCCGGGCCGTCTCGCCGGTCGCGGTGTCGCGGACGTCGATCGCCTCGAGCGAGGTGTCGCCGTGCGCGGCCGTCACCTCTGTCCGGAAGAGCACACGGATGTTCGCCCGGGTGGCGAGCTGGTCGACCAGATAGCGCGACATGCTTTTCCCGAGCGTCTCGCCGCGGTAAAGGATGGTCACGCTTCGCGCATGGGACGAGAAAAACATCGCTGCCTGGCCCGCCGAATTTCCCGCACCGATGATCTGGACGTCCAGGCCGTGGGTGTTCGGCGCTTCGCTGCGCGCAGCGCCGTAGAAAATTCCCTTGCCCACGAGGCGGTCGAATCCCTCGATCTCGAGCTGCCGCCACGAGACCCCGCACGCGACGATGATCGTCCGCGCCCGCAGGACGTCGCCGCCGTCGAGATGGATCTGATGCGTCGCCGCGTCGATCCGCGTGATCGACCGTGTGACGATGATCTCGGCGCCGAGCCTGCGCGCCTGTTGCAGCGCTCGACTCGACAGCTCATCGCCCGACACGCCCGAGGGGAAGCCAAGGTAGTTCTCGATGCGGGAGGATGTACCCGCCTGACCGCCCGGCGCCTCGCGCTCGACCACGATCGTCTTGAGCCCCTCCGACGCGCCGTACACGGCGGCTGCCAGGCCGGCGGGCCCCGCACCGACGATCACCGTGTCGTACTCCGCGACAGTCGGTTCGGTCGCGATGCCGAGAAGCTCGGCCACCCGGCGCAGCTGCGGTCGCACGACGGTCTTGCCGTTGACGACGCGAATGGCCGGGTAGTCACCCTCGGCCGGCAATGCGCCCACCCACTGCTCCGCATCGGCGGGCACGTCCGGCTGGAGCCATCTGGCCCGGATCTGGTTGCGGTCGAGGAAGTGCCGAAGCTCCGCGCAGGAGGCGTCCCACCGATGGCCGAGCACGATCGCCCGGAACGGAGCAGGCTCGGCTACGAGGGCCTGCAGCCCTCTAGGCCCGGCGATCCGGTCGCTCGCCAGGCGCCCCACATGCTTCGCGACCTCGGGTGCTACTGCGGCAACCGCGTGATAGTCGTGGGGCTCGATCCGGATAACTCGCGACGCCTCCGCAGCCCGGAATCCCGCGGGGTGTGGCGTTCCGAGCGTGATCGACACCTCCCCGAAGACGTCACCGGGTAGCCGTTCGCCGATCACGCGCTCCACGCCGTCGACGAGCTTCACCGCCTCGATACGACCCTCGAGCACACCGAACAGCGCCCGCTCGTCCCCGTCGTGCACGGCGTACTCGCCGGGGCTGAGCGAGATGTCGGCTGCAACACGACAGAGCCGCTCGCAGTCGGCAGGATCGAGAGTCGCAAACGCCTTGAATCGCCCGATCTCCTCCAAATTCACCATGCGAGACACCCCAGCCGTCGCTGGGCCGAGTGGACGGTACTCGGGGTGCTCAAGGCGTCCACGAGTCCCGTAACGACCTGAGCACGCTTCCGCTTCTTCCCCTCCGCCACGGGGACAACGCTACTGCGCTGGGTCACGCCCTGCCGGAGAGACGTTCAGCCATCCGAGAGCTCACGGACATCTCGCGCTCCGGGACGGCGCTAGCATCCGCCCGTGATTCCCGAAGCCCGGCTCGAGCGGACGGAGCACGGACTCATGGCCGCCGGGGAGGGCTGGTTCGTTCTGAACGCCCGTGAGGCGCGCTGGTTCAAGCGCGAGGGCCGAGGAGTTGTGCCGGGCCTTCAAGGGAAAGGAGACTTTCCGAAGCTCGGGATCGGCCTCTACGTGCTCAGGCCCGGCGAGCCTATGGCGATGTACCACTGGGAGACCGATCAGGAGGACTTTCTGGTGCTTTCGGGCGACGCCCTGCTCGTCATCGAGGGCGAGGAGCGACCATTGCGGCAGTGGGACCTCGTGCACTGCCCTGCCGGGACGAAGCACGTGATCGTCGGAGCCGGCGACGTGCGCTGCGTGGTCTTCGCCGTCGGGGCGCTCGAGAATCACACAGTCGGGTCGAGAGTCGAGGGCACATTGAGGGGACGGGAGGACTGGGGTGCCTACACCGTGGACGAGGCTGCACTCCGCCATTGCGCGGGCATCGAGGAGGAGACGACCGCCGCAGGCAGCGCCTACGCACGCTTTCCCGAGCCCGAGCTAACACGATATGGCGTTGGCTGGCTTCCGAGCATCTAGATGTCCCGCCTACACAGGTTGTGAACGGCTGAGGGTTCTATCCCGCCCACCGCCGGTGGGTGTCTATCGTCGCTGGACACAGGAGTCCAGGCGTGAGTGAAGGGAGACCATGACCACACTCGAGAATCGGTTGAAGACCGCACTCCTCGTCGTTGACGTGCAGAGCGGCGTCGTCGAGGGGGCTTACGAGCGCGATGTGGTCGTCGCGAATGTCGGCAGCCTTGTCGAGAAGGCACGGCGGGAACGGGTCCCCGTCGTCTGGGTACAGCACTCCGACGAGCAGCTTGCGAAGGGGAGCGACGACTGGCGGATCGTCCCCGAGCTGAGTCCGGGCGACGCCGAGCCGCTCGTCGAGAAGAGCTACGGTGACTCCTTCGAGGACACCGCCCTTGAGACTGTGCTGTCGGGCCTCGGCGTCGGGCGACTCGTCGTTGTTGGTGCGCAGACCGATGCGTGCATCCGCTCGACGCTCCACGGGGCGCTCGTCAGGGGGTACGACGCGACCCTGGTCAGCGATGCCCACACGACGGAGGACCAGACGGCATGGGGGGCGCCGCCGCCAGATCAGGTCATCGCGCACACGAACCTGTACTGGACCTACCAGACGGCGCCGGGGCGGACGGCCGGGACGGTAGAGACCAAGGACGTCGATTTCGGCGACACCGCGTGACCAGGTTCGTCGTCGACTGCGGCGCCGTTCTTCACCTGGCGCGTGAGGAGATCGAGGTTTCGGCAGAGCACGAGCTTCTTGCGCCGACGCTCTTGCGCTCCCAGACGCTGTCGGCGCTGCACGAGGCCGTGCACGGGGGCGAGCTCTCGCCGGATGTCGCCCTCGACCGGCTCACGCGCATCTGGACATTGCCGATCCGCCTCCTCGGGGACGCCGTGCTCCGGCGGCGGGCTTGGGACCTCGCCGAGCAGCTGGGGTGGGCCGAGACCTACGACGCCGAGTACGTCGCACTCACTCAGCTGCAGGCAGACGCGTTCATCACCCTGAACACCGAGCTGGCGCGCCGGGTTGAGGGGATCGTCCCCACGGCGACGATTGACGCGCTGCGAATGGCCTGACGGCGAGCGTTCAACACTGCAGGCTCGGGGGACATTCCCGAACACTGGCCCACAGCAGTGTGGGGATTCCTGGCCCGCGCCCGCCATGTTGCCGTGTTGGCCCGCGACCTAGGCGCGACCGCGTGCTGCCCAGGCACGAGCCGTCAGGATCAGGCCCCCTTCCGGGAAAGCCTCCCGGCAGCGCTCGAGCAGATGATCCTGTCGCTCTTGCTCGAGTTGCCCCAGGTACACGCCTGCAGGGCCTACGCCAAACGTAAAGGGCTCCCACCACTCTTCGAAGCTCGCATGTCGGACGCTCACTGAGAGCACCGCCTCCTCCACGTCCTGCAGCCGGGCTTCCCGGAGGAGTTCGGCGAGGTGGCCCCTTCGAGAGCCGGCGAGGTCGGACTCGTCGACGACTTCCGGATCAAGTTCCCGGGCAGCCTCCCAGAATCGGCTGAGCGGTCCCTCGCCGCCGCCGTGATCCCACACGCACGCTGCGACAGTGCCGCCTTCTCGAGTCACGCGGGCCATCTCGCCGAGTCCAGCAATCGGGGCAGCCATGAAGTGAACGACGAGCTGGGCCAGCGAGGAATCGAAGTCGTCGTCCGGAAACGGCAGCTGCTCGGCAGCCGCCTGTCGTACCTCCACTCCTGGGTGGCGTTCCCGGGCTGCTTCGACGAACGGCTCCGAGGGGTCGACCGCGGACACGGCCGGTGCCCCCAGCCGGCTGACGAGCTCGGCTGTCAGCGCGCCTGGGCCGCAGCCGACATCGAGGACGCGCTGCCCGGCTGCGATCTGCGCGAACTCACAGAACCGCGGGGCAAGCGGAATCGAGTACCGGCCCATGTAGCGGTCGTAGGCCTCGGCGGCGACCGTGAACACCGCTCCAATCTACGCTTCGCCTGCGGCGACCGCGTGATAGTCAAAGGCGAGTTGGCATGCTCCCACGATGACGATCGGCCGTGCTGCGCGATTCGAAGCACGAAAGCCTCGCGTGATTGCCACATTTGGCGACGACGACGATACGTTGCGGGTGGTCTATCGCGTCTTTGAACTCATGGAGATGGCCTGGCACGACTGCTACGCGGAGGTCACGCCATCGAAGGAAGTCGTCGAGAACGTCCT
>JAOUHF010000192.1 GCA_029865325.1 Thermoleophilia bacterium | reverse complement strand
GACGAGCCGCGCTGCCGTCTCCCCGGTCGAGTCGGAGACGATGTGGAGCTCGACGGGCTGGCGATCGTCGTCCGGGCTCATCGGAGGGAGGCTATCGGCGCTCACCCGAAAGGTCTCGTGTGAATGCGAAGCGGCGTGGCCGCGAAGCGGCTGCCTTCAGGACTCTCGCCGACCGGACTTCGCACAAAGCGGGTTCCGGTCTGGCGCACAAGCGAGTCGAGTAACGTCTCGCCGGTGTCCGATGCCGTGACCATGGACAAGATCGTCTCGCTGGCGCGCCGCCGCGGCTTCGTCTTTCCGTCCTCGGAGATCTACGGCGGGCTCGGTTCCTCGTACGACTACGGGCACTACGGCGTCCTTCTGAAGGAGAACGTGAAAGCCCGCTGGCTCGAGGCGATGGTGCGAGAGCGAGACGACATCGTCGCTCTCGACTCCTCGATCATCCTGCACCCTGCCGTCTGGGAGGCGTCTGGTCACGTGACCGGGTTTGCCGACCCGCTCATCGACTGCCGCTTCTGCAAGCGGCGCTACCGCGCCGACCATCTGGGCGAGATGGAGTGCGGTACCAGGCCGAGCAAGCATCCAGGTGAGACCGACAAGTGCGACCTCACAGAGCCGCGCCAGTTCAACCTCATGTTCCAGACCCGCATCGGCCCGGTAGAGGAGACCGGTCAGGACGCCTACCTGCGCCCGGAGACTGCCCAGGGCATCTTCATCAACTTCAAGAACGTCGCCCAGATCGCACGGCGCAAGCCGCCGTTCGGCATCGCCCAGATCGGCAAGGCATTTCGTAACGAGATCACTCCCGGGAACTTCATCTTTCGGACGCTCGAGTTCGAGCAGATGGAGATGGAGTACTTCGTCCCGCCCGCGGAGGCCGAGGAGTGGTTTCGCTACTGGGTCGAGCAGCGGACCGCCTGGCACCTGCAGTACGGGATCCGCGGGAGCCACCTCCGCGTTCGGCCCCACGACGCCGAGGAGCTCTCGCATTACTCGTCGGCGACAAGCGACCTCGAGTACCTCTTCCCCATGGGCTGGTCGGAGCTCGAGGGAATCGCGCACCGCGGCGACTTCGACCTCACCGCCCACACCGAAGCTTCGGGCACGAAGCTCGAGTGGGTCGACGGCCAGGAGCGGTACACACCCCACGTGGTCGAGCCCGCGCTGGGCGTGAACCGCTCGATGCTCGCGTTCATGGTCGACGCCTACGACGAGGAAGTGGTCGCCGAGCGGGAGAGGACGGTGCTCCGCCTGCATCCCCAGCTCGCGCCGGTGAAAGCCGCTGTCCTCCCGTTGATACACCGAAACGAGGACATGGTCGGGAAGGCGCGGGCGCTCTACGAGGAGCTCCGACGAGCGGTGGTGGCGGAGTACGACGACTCGGGCCAGATCGGGCGGCGCTACCGTCGCCAGGACGAGATCGGAACGCCGTACGCGCTGACGATCGACGAGCAGACGCTCGAGGACGACACGGTGACCATCCGCGACCGTGATTCGCTCGCGCAGGAGCGGATTCCGATCTCGGGGGCGCGCGCGTTCGTCCTCGAGAAGCTCGTCTCGGACTGGAGCACGCCGAAGAGCGACTAGCTGTTGCGGCTCCAGCGCTCGAGGGTCTCATCACCCGGCTCAGCGAACCCGAACCTGCGGTAGAGGTCGTGTGCGTCCGAGGTGTGGAGGAACCACTTCGTGCTCGCGAAAGGGCCCGCGTCGACGCTGAAGCGAACGAGCTCGACTCCAAGGCGGCGACCGCGATGCTCCTCGAGCACGTAGACGTCCGCGAGATACGACTGCGCGTGACCGTCGGAAAGCGTGCGCGTGAAGCCGACCTGCGCACCATCGTGATAGAGGTCGACGACGCGTGCCGCGCCGTCGATGAGCGCGTCCTGCACGTCTCGCGTACGCCCGCGCGCCAAATACGACTGGTCGCACACGTAGCGGTGGACCGCCTCGCGATCGACCCGCGCACGATCGTCGTCGAGCTCGTATCCGTCGCCGAGGTCGCGCTTCACGCGGTGAGCGTTCTCAGGCGGAAGCCGCCGTGGAATTCGTACGAGGCGACGACGACGGCCAGTGTGTCGCGCACCGCCCGCTCCCCGAGCCCGAGGCCGTGCGCC
>JAOUHF010000023.1 GCA_029865325.1 Thermoleophilia bacterium | reverse complement strand
CGATGCGACTAACGGGCCAGTGAAGGTAGTCGGCAACTTTCTCCGTGGTCATGTACTCGGGTCGATCACCAAGCAGTTCCACGGGACTGGTCTTCGATGTTCGTACGATCCGGAAGATCCTGGGAGGCTCACCATCCCTTTTGCCCGGAGACTCACCGCTCCACACGGTTTTCGTGGCCGCGAAGTCCTTGAACGCACGCCGCTCCGATTCAGCAGTTGCTCGCGAGCGTGTCCTGACTGGTTTAGTTCGAACGGCCTCGCATAGCTTCGATGGCCGACTCAGTTACGTTTCGCTGCGTGCGTGCTTTGTGGGCGTCATGCGATCACGCTTACTGAGAGAACCGTGATTGATGCATGCAACAAACCTCCCACGCTACGCGTCTGGCCAATATCGACCCGCCGCTTTGATCTCCCCCAGAACGTCGCGAGTTGCCTCTTCCGCACTCGTCATCGAGAAGTTCATTGAGGTCTTGACTATCTCGCGAATGCATGTTGGTGGCATGTTCTTCATCGGCACAACGCGTTCACGGAGCATCTTCCAAGCGTGGGGTTGCTCGGCCGTAGTGTTGTCGGGCCGGAGGTACTCGTGCGGCGGGAACACCTTCTCGAAGTCACGCTCTCCCCACTCCGCTGCCGGGAAGACGATTGAGCTTGCGTACACCTCGTCGGTTGCTGGACTTACTCCGGCGCAGCGTGCGGCAAACGCAACAGGACTCCCAAAGACCGAGCAGTTGTACTTCGACGGTGTTCCGACGTACCCCACGATGACTCGACCCGAGGCGATTCCAATGTGCGGGCAGAAGCTCCAAGGATCACGCTCGGCCATCCACCTCGCAGTGTGAACAGCCTCGGTGAAGGGATCCTCCGAGCCGAACTCCTCCGAGAAGACGATCATCACTTCGTCCCCGATGTACTTGTCGATGATGCCCCTTCCGCCCCTCAGAGCCTCAGCGCCGACCCAGGCGAAGAACCACTGAACGAATATGAGCGTTTCGACTGGCGACATGTCGAGCGTGCGGCTAGAGAACGCCGCCATATCGGCGAACAGCACAGTGGCCTGTACCTCGCGACCCTTGACAGGCATGAGCGCTCCCCAACCGTCATCCAACACTGCATCGACGCTGAGGTGCTTCGAGGCTAGGAAGTCTTCAAGAGAGTGGTAGTCGTACTTGACGGCCAACGGCGATCCCTTCTGGGGACGTGTTGGTGGGAAGCGTCGCACCACCATTGCACGTCGGCGGAGAAACCCTCCACTACGCTCGTCACACCCTCGAACCTCCATTGGTAAGGAGGGGGTTGCCGACCTCGGGATCTCCTGAGGTGGGGAGGCTGATGAGGCGTCGAATCCGCTCCTCAACCCCGGCGATCTCTGGCTCCACTTGCCAATTCACTTGCCAAGACCGCCGTTCTCGAAGACACGGCCTACGGCTAAAACGAAGAAACCCGCTCCAGGAGCGGGTTTCCAGAGACGGGAGCGACGGGACTCGAACCCGCGACCTCCGGCGTGACAGGCCGGCGTTCTAACCAACTGAACTACGCCCCCTAGGCCGGCGAAGTGTAGCCGGGCGGCAGGGATCGGAGCACGGGAGACGTAGCCTCACGGAACGTGTCCACCGCCGACTGGGTCGTCCTCGCCGTCATCGCCGTCTCCGCGCTGTACGGACTCGCGACCGGGTTTCTGCGCGGCGCCTTCTCGCTCGCCGGGTTTGCGTTCGGCGCTTACCTCGGTGCGCGGATCGCGCCGGAGCTCCTTCGTGACGCATCCCCGTACGTCCCGCTCGTCGCGCTCGGCTCGGCGATTCTCCTCGGCTCGCTCATGCGCGGGCTCGCCGGGATGCTCGCCGGAGCCCTGCGGACGAGTCTCGGTGTGATTCCGGGTGTCCGTCTGCTCGACTCGGTAGCGGGGCTCGTACTCGGACTCGCGGCCGGTGTTCTCCTGTGCTGGGCGGTGGGTGCAGTACTGCTGTACCTGCCCGGCCAGTCCGACCTGCGCCGCGAGGTGCAGCGCTCGGCGATTCTGTCCCGGATCAACGGCGAGTTCCCGCCCGAGCGCCTGATCGAGACGCTGGAGCACGTCGATCCAATCGGCGTGTTCCTCGGCCCGCCGGCGACGGTTCCTCCCCCGGACGCCGCGCTCGCCAAGGATCCGGACGTCATCCGGACGTCGAAGAGCGTCGTCCGCGTCACCGGGATCGCCTGTGGACTCGGGATCGAGGGCTCGGGCTGGATCGCGCGGCGCGGTCTCGTCGTGACGAACGCCCACGTCGTCGCCGGAATCTCGCGGCCCAGGGTTGATCTCCCCGACGGTCGCGCGTACCCGGCGACCGTGGTCGCGTTCGACGTGACGAACGATCTCGCGGTGCTCCGGGTCCCCGGCCTACGGGGTCGCGCTCTCGTCCTGGCAGAGCCCGACCGGGGCACACCGGTCGCTCTCGTCGGTTATCCGAGGAACGGGCCGCTTACGCGGACGCCGGGACGACTCGGCGGGACGCGGAAGGTCTTGAGCCGCGACGCGTACGGCGGCGGGCCCGTAGGTCGACAGGTGACGACGCTCCGCGGCCTCGTCGAGCCCGGGAGCTCTGGCGGCCCCGGCATCGACGCTCAGGGGCGCGTGCGAACCACGGTGTTCGCTCGACGCCCCGGAGAGCGTGGGGGATACGGGATCCCGGCCGAGCTCGTGCGGAAGACGCTGGCGCAGGTCAGGTCGCGACCCGTGGCCGCGACCGAATGCGCTCGGTAACCGTTACGAGAACAGGTCGAGAGCGGCGTGCGGCTGCCGGAACGGCGGAATGACGTAGACCCCGGCGGCACGTTCGCGCGAGGCTTCGAAGAGTTCGCGTGCGATGGCGAGCCCCGTGTCCGCGGCATTCGGTCCCGCGTCTTTGAGCCTGGCCTGGACACGCTCGGGCACGATGATTCCGGGAACCTCGTTGTGCAGGCGAAGCGCGAGTTGATAGCTCCGCACGTAGAAGATCCCGACGAGGAGCGGAATCGGGCACGAGCCGCCGAGCCGGCGCAGGAACTCATCCAAGAAGGAGAGGTCGAAGAGCACCTGGGTCATCGCAAACTGCGCTCCCGCCTCGAGTTTCTTCTGGAAGCGCTCGAGCTCGAAGTCGAGGTCCTCGGCCGCGGGGTTCACGGCGACGCCGAGGAAGAACGACGTCGGTGCGTCGATCTCGCGGCCGTTGAAGTCCTCACCGGCGTTCATGCGGGTGATCACCTGTGAGAGCCCGATCGAGTCCACCTCGTACACACCGCGCGCGCCCGGGTAGTCGCCCGCCTCGGGCGGGTCGCCCGTCACAGCGAGGACGTTCCGGATTCCCTCGGCATGGGCGCCGAGGAGCAACGACTCCAGGCCCGCGATCGACGAGTCGCGCGGTGTGACGTGCGGGATCGTCTCGAGGCCGACGACGCGCTCGATCGTCGCCGACGCAATGAGCCCGCTCATCCGCGCCCGTGCGCGCGGGTTGTCGTTGACGTCGACGACGTCGACGTGGCCAGACTCCTTCAAGGTTCGCGCGAGCTCGAGCATCGCGTGCGCGTTGCCGCCTCGAGGCGGGTCGATCTCGACCGAGACGACGAACTCGCCGGTGCGGAGCTTCTGTTGGAGCAGCGTCTCCCGCTCGGGCTCCGAGGCCGTAACGACGATCTCGCGCTCGCGCATGACGAGTGGGGCGCTCGGGTTGCGTTGCTCGTCGATTGCGCGCCTAATGGCCGCGATCTCGGTCGGCGTCGTTCCGCAGCACCCGCCGACGATCCGCGCCCCGAGCTCCCGCGCGTGTGCGGCGAACTCGGCGAAGTACTCGGGGGTGGCGTGCGGGAAGATGATCCGCTCGCCAGCGAGGCTCGCGAGGCCGACATTGGGTAGAGCCGCGAGCGGCTTTTCCTGTCCGCCCATCCGCTCGATCGCCCTCAAAGCCGCCTGCAGACCGACGCCGTGGTTGGCGCCGATAGCAGCGACGTCCAGCTCGGCGAGTGCGGCGGACGCCTGCTCCGCTGACACGCCTCCGAGCGTTTGTGCGTCTTCATCGAAGGTGAGGAGCGCGACGATCGGAAGGGCGGACGCCTTGCGAACCGTCGCAATCGCAGTCACCAGCTCGTCGAGGTCGTAGAACGTCTCGATCATGAACAGGTCGACTCCTCGCCCTTCCAGGAGTTGCGCCTGCTCGGCGAAGGCCGCCTCGCGATCCTTCACCGGCCCGCCGAGCGGGCCGATTGAACCTGCAACGAAGACATCACGCCCGGAGACCTCGCGCGCGTCGCGCGCGATCTTCACGGCTGCCTCGTTGATCGCAGCGACGTCGTCTTCGAGATAGTGCTCGGCGAGCTTGCGCCGGTTGGCGCCGAACGTGTTCGTCTCGATGAGCTCTGCCCCTGCGCGGATGAATCCCAAGTGGAGTGAGAGCACGCTCTCGGGTGCCCGCAGGTTCGCCTCCTCCGGGCAGCGGAGTCGGGCGACCGCGCTCGAGATGAGAGTGCCCATGCCGCCGTCTCCGACGATCGGCGGGCCCTCGGCCAGGCGCTCGAGGAATCGGCTCACCCGTGCATTGCAGCATGCGACACGGGCGGACACACGTCGTAGGCTCCGGATTCGTGCCTGCCGAGCTCCCCAGCGGAACCGTCACCTTCTTCTTCACCGACGTCGAGGGATCAACGCGGCTCCTCGGCGAGCTCGGCGCGCAGCGATACGCCGAGGCTTTGGGCACGCATCACGCAATCGTCCGGGCAGCGCTTGCGGAACACGGAGGCGTCGAGGTCGACACGCAGGGGGACGCCTTCTTCTGCGCCTTCGCATCGGCTCGCGCGGCACTTGCCTGCGCGGCCGAGGTGCGAGCGGGGCTGGGGGACGGCCCGATCCGTGTACGCATGGGGGTCCATACGGGCGAGGCGCTCGTCGTCGACCGGCACTACGTCGGGATGGACGTGCACAGGGCCGCCCGCATTGGCGCTTGCGGACACGGCGGCCAAGTCGTGATCTCGCCCACGACGGTCGCGCTCCTCGAGCCCGGCGAGGAGGTGCTCAGGGATCTGGGCGCACATCGCCTTAAAGACCTTGCGGCACCGATCGTGCTCCACCAGCTCGGCGACGAGGTCTTCCCGCCACTCAACACGCTTTCCCGCACCAACCTGCCCGTACCCGCGACCCCCTTCCTCGGACGCGACGACGAGCTTCGTGAGCTGCTCGAGCGAGCAGCGGAGCCCGGAGTGCGCGTGCTGACGCTGACCGGACCGGGCGGGACGGGTAAAACGCGCCTCGGGCTCCAGCTCGCAGCGGAGATCTCGGGTGGCTTTCCCGACGGTGTCTGGTGGGTGCCGCTCGCATCGCTGCGAGGGGCGTCGCTCGTTGTCTCAGCGCTTGCGAGCGTGCTCGAGATCGATGAGGAACCCGGTCGCTCGCTTGCCGCATCGATCGTGGACGGGCTCGGACGCAGGAAGGTGCTTGTTCTGCTCGACAACTGTGAGCACCTCCTGGATGAGGTTGCGGATCTCGTCTCGGCCCTCGCCGCAGGCTGCCCGAATACGCTCGTCCTCGCGACGAGCCGCGAGCCGCTTGCCGTGGCCGCCGAGCAGGTCTTCTCCGTTCAGCCCCTCGTTTCGCAGGACGCATTCGAACTGTTCCACGCGCGCGCCAGGGCAGCGGGCGCCGACCTCGATGAGTCCGGAACGCGCGACGTCGTGACGGCACTCTGTGAGCGGCTCGACAACCTGCCGCTCGCGGTCGAGCTAGCGGCGGCGCGCTCGGTAGCCCTACCACCATCGGCGCTGCTCGATCGGATCTCGTCACGGCTCGACGTGCTCAAAGGCCCGCGCGACGCCGACGAGCGCCAGCGCACCCTTCGTGGGGCCATCGGCTGGAGCCACGACCTCCTCACCGATCCCGAGCGCCGGCTGTTCCGTCGACTGGCGATCTTCGTCGGCGGCGCGTCCCTCGAGGCAGTCGAGGAGGTGTGCGAGGCCGATCTCGACGAGCTCCTCTCGCTGGTAGCCAAGAGTCTCGTCCGCCACGCGTCCCTGGAGGGATCGAAACCGCGGTACTGGATGTTGGAGACGATCCGCGAGTTCGCCGTCGCCGAACTCGACATGTCAGGTGAGCTCGAGACCTCGCACGAGGCGCACCTTCACTGGCACGCAAATCTCGTACGTGGCGCGCAGGGGCGGCTCGTGGGCCGGGGCTCCGGCGAGTGGCTCGCGCGACTCGAGACGGATCTCGAGAACTTTCGCGCAGCGCTCGGGTGCGCTCTCGGGCGGGCTGAGAACGAAGCGGCGATCGCACTCGCTTCGGCGCTCGCGCCGCTCCACATGCTTCACGGTCGGTACATGGAGGCCGAGGATGTCCTGCTCAGAGTGCTCGCGTTGGAGCCGGCACTGCTCGATGCGGCCTCGTTCCAGAGCTTGCTCGGCCGGGTTCTGCACCGCGTGGGGCGTCCCGAAGATGCGCGGTCAGCCCACCTCGACGCCGAGCATCTTCTCGAGTCGAACTCTGCGCGGGATGAGGCGTGGTGGAAGACCTGGATCGGCGTGAAGCTCGAACAAGCGCACTACTACTACTTCGAGAACGAGCTGGATGACCTCCGGGAAGTCATCGTCGAGCTCACACCGCACGTCGAGACTCGTGGCACTCCGGTGCAGAGCCTCGAGCTCCTCCACGTTCTTGCTCAGGATGCGTATCGGCGCGAGCGCTATGTCCTCTCGGACGAGACGGAGGTGCTCGCACGCGAAATCCATCGGCGGTCGTTCGAGCTCGAGGACACGTATGCGGACTTCACTCTGGGCTTCTGTCTTCTCTGGCGAGGCAAGTTCGAAGAGGCGGAGAGCTTCTTTCGGCGTGGAATCGACGCAGCGCGCTCACGTGGGAACGCTTTGATCGAGGTCAGGTGCCTCGTCTACTCACTCGTCGCGCACCGCAGACGCGGCGATCTCGAGGGCGCACGCGCACTGCTCCGCGAACTGGAGGCCCTCGATGACCTCCACGGGTACGTCGGACTCACGAGTGCGAACGCGTCCTGGATTGCATATCGGGACGGGAACCTCGATGCGGCTCTGGAGTACGCGCATGCCGCCCTCGCCGACTGGAACCGCTACCAACGTTCTGGCCCGACGGTGTTTCAGTGGGCGGCGCGCTTCCCGCTGCTCGCGGTCGAGCTCGAGCGCGGGAGGCTGGACGCGGCCGTCGAACAAGCGCTTGCGATGCTTGATCCGTTGCAGCAGCCACTTCCGGACGAGTTGCGTGAGCTCCTTCAGCACGCGGTGGACGACGGTGGTAGCGACACACTGACGAGATCGCTTGAGCTTGCGCGCGACGGCGGCTACATCTGATCGGTGAAGCAGCCTCGTCAACGCAGTTTGGGGGATCGGTCAAGCGCCGCTGGGTGACGCCCGCGGTGGAGGAATCGCGGAGAGTGCGGATCACTCACGGAGGGCGACGATGCGGCGGTCGCCCACGGGAGTTGGCACTGAGGGGTGAAGAGCGGTTCCTCCTGCGGAGGGGCCTGCGGGGACGGAGAGCGGGGGCTTGGCGGCACCCCGCTCCGGTCCTCTTGCAAGGCTCAAGAAGCGCTCGCTCGGTGCCGATAGCGAGAACGACTCCCGGCGGGACTGACGGCAATCAGCCAGGCCTGGAGCTTCGAGAAGGGGCGGCGGACGACGCCGCCCTTCTCATGCGCAAGGTGGGACTAACTGGCGCGCTGGCTGCTCATTGAGCGCGCCTCAGTCGGTGTGAACGGTTCTGCCTTCCATGCCGCCGGCTACCACCACGACCTGCCCAGTCACATGGCCTGACAGGGTGTCCGAGGCGAGCGCAACGACCTGGGAGGCGACATCCCCGGGCTGCGCGACCTTTCGCAGAGCCATGGTCCGCGAGACGGCTTCAACCTGCTCCGGATCCACGCGGCCGCGGGTCATCGGAGTCTCCGTCCACCCTGGAGCGACGGCGTTGACTCGACCCAAGGGTGCGATCCGCATCATCTCGTTCTTCAGCGAGAGAAGGAGCCCGCCGAGGATCGCCGACTTCGCGGCTGCGTAGTCGGCGTGCCCGGCCTCGCCGAAGATTCCTGCAGTCGATCCGACGAGGACAAGGGACCCGTGCCCGTTGCGCTCGACCTCGCGGAGAAACCCGCGCGCAGTCAGAAACGTGGCCGTCAGGTTCTGGCGAACAGTGCGATCCCACCTCTCGAGCGGGAGGTCCCACACGGGTGTGTCCTCGCTCGGCCACACTCCCGCGACTGCGGCGCAGACGTCCACTCGCCCGAGCCCCGCTCGCGCTTCCCCGAAGAGCCGCTCGACGTCCGATTCCACGGTGAGATCTGCCTGCGCGACCGGCGCCCCGCCGAGCTCCTCTCCCAGCAAGCGCGCCCGCTCCTCGCCGCGGTGGTAGTGGACGAGCACACGCGCCCCTTCTGCGGCAAACGCCCGCGCGCACGCCGAGCCGATGCCTCCGGAGGCCCCGGTGACGAGCACGCCCTTTCCTTGGAGCCCCGCGTCGATGCGGCGTAGGCTACTCGCGTGCGAGCCTCGATCCCCGGCGCACGCGGAACTGGCGACTCATGAAGCATCTGGCTCTCGCGGTCGCCGATCAGGAGCGCTCGCGCAGCTTCTACGAGTCGTACTTCGGCTTCGATGCGCGACCCTCACGCTGGTACGACGATGGTGTTCTGATGCTGTACAACGACGAGGGATTCTCGCTCGCGCTCGGGCCAACTGACCAACCGCTCGTCCTGCCGAGGTTTCTGCACTTCGGAATACACCTTTCGAGCCGAGAGGCCGTGCTGGACTTCCGAGATCGTCTGGTCAGCGACGGTGTGCCCGTCGTCGAAGAGTGGGACGAGCCGGAGTACGTCAGCGTCAAGTGCCGTGACCCCGACGGTTACCTCGTCGAAGCCGGATGGGAGCCGCGCGGATGAGTGTGGGCGGGCGAGCCCTCATGGCTTCGTGAACGTCCGCACGAGACAGTTCGAGTACAGCAGGCACTCCGTCGTAATCGCCGCGAGCCGCGCGGCGAGCTCGATCGGCATGCGCGTGTACCTACGGTCGGCGATGTCCTCGAGTACGTCCGAGCCCGTCGGGTAGCGCACGATCACGGTCACCGGCTCCTCGCGCACGAGAGCGAGGAGACCATCGTCAGCGAGCTCGTTGAGGCCAGCGCCTGCCGCGATCGCACGGGGGAAGAAGGCACTGCCGTCGAGATGACCGAGGATCTCTCCATCGGACTCGACGGTCTCGTCCGGCGGCGCCATCGTGAGGTCGACGACGATCCCACCGGGAACGAGAGCCGCTAGGAGCCGACGCAGGACGTCCACGACGCCCTCCGGCTCCATTCATCAGAGAGACCAGGAGAAGAAGACGAGATCGACGCTCTGCGGCTCGATCTCAACCTCGTCTGCTCGGGCGACCTGGAACCGCACTTTGTGGCGGAGCTCGCTGGGGCCGCTCGCGCGGGCGGTGTTGACGTCCTCGGGACTCGGATCTACGGCGAGCAAGGAGGCGGCAAGCGGCGCGATCCCCCACGTCAGGCGCCCTTCGCCGCACCCGACCTCGAGCACGCGCTGGCGCGAGAAGTCGGCCGCACGCAGAACTGCCGCGAGATGCACGCCTTCGGCGTCCACGACGCGAGGCACGTGCCGATTCTAACCCGGTGCGAGACTAGGCTTCGGTCATGTCCGCTGTCCCGATCGTTGCCCGCTCATACGAGGCCTTCGCACGCGGCGACATGGACGCCGTCCTCGCGGACATGCACCCGGATATCGAATGGCACCAGGCCCAAGGGCTTCCGCACGGAGGCCTCTATCGCGGAGTCGACGAGGTCCGCCGCAGGGTATTCGACCCGCTTGATCGAGACTGGTGGGCGGAGTTCGTCGTAACGCCGGAGCAGTTTCTCGACGCGGGAGAGGACGTCGTCGTCATCGGCCGATACCGCGGCACGGCGAAGACGACAGGCAAGCGCCTCGACGTCCCCTTCGTTCACATCTGGACTTTCCGCGACGAGCTGGCGATGCGATTTCGGCAGTTCCTGGACACCGCAGGCTGGACCACCGCGCTCTCGCCGTAGGTACTCACCGGCAGCCCGCTGTTGACATGACACCCACCTGGTGTCAGATTCCCGCGACGGGCCCGGGACAGGGGCGCGGGAGGTCGTACCCTCTTTGCAACAAGCAAGGTGGATACGGCGTCACAGAAAGAACTGATATTGCAACCCAAGGAGGGTTCGCTCTATGAGGAAAGTGATCGTTTTGATGTTCGCCGCAGTAGCGGCGTTCAGCGCTATCGCAGCTTCGGTCGCGGGCGCCGATTCGACCCGGGCCGCGGGCACTGCGGCTCCGTCTTGTAAGCAGGCGCTAATCGCGCTCACAGGACCGTACACGGGGCCCGCAGGGACTGCCGGGCTCGACCAGCGGAACTGGGGGCGAATCTTCATCTCGAGCTGGAATGCTGGCAAGCCGATTCCAGGTGTGCCAAAGGGCTTCAAGCGCACGAAGCTGAAGGCGATCGAGGCCGACACAGCGCTGAACCCGCAGCTTGCCGCGACCGTCGCGGTACAGCTTCGCTCGAACAAGAACCTGCTCGCGGTCAACGGCTTCTCCGGCAGCCAGGAGAACGTCGCCGGCGGTCCGATCTTGCGGCGCGGCGGCGTTCCGTTCGTCTCCGGCTCCGCCACGCGGGCGAGCCTGACCGATCCAACGGAGCCGGACGGCAGCGTCTTGAAGAGCGGGTTCTTCCGCAGGGTTGTCCCTACCGACAAGCGTCAGGGCGCGACCGATGCGGCCTTCGCGCTCAATAAGCTGGGGGTCAAGTCGGGCGACGCGGTGATGACCGTCGACCAGGCCGAGGCGTACTCGGTGCCGCTGATCACCCTGATCACGCAGCTACTCAACAGGGCGGGCGTCAACGTCTCACGCGAGTCGCAGTCGGCGGCGCAGACCGACTTCACGTCGCTCGCCAACAAGGCGGTGGCACAGAAGGCGAAGGTCGTCGTGCTCGCCACGCAGGTCGCCTCGAACGCCCAGCTCTTCTACAACCAGCTGAAGTCGAAGGGCTTCACGGGTGCCTTCCTCGCGACCGACGGCGCGTTCGACTCGTCGCAGTTCAAGGTTGCCGGCGCGTACATCTCGTCGTTCAGCCTCGACATCCACGACGTGCCGGTCGCAAAGCCGTTCGTCGCCGACTTCGAGAAGAAGTACGGTGAGACGATCTCGTTCGGCGCTCCGTCGTTCGTTGCTGTGCAGGCGATCGCAATGGGGATCTCGACGTCCTGTGCGAACGGGAAGACGAGCCGCGCTGAAGTTCGGCGTGACATCGGCAAGGTCAAGATGAAGACCTCGCTGCTCGGCAAGCCGATCGCGTTCGACAAGTTCGGAGACGTGGTCGGCGGGGTCGGGTTCACGATGTTCCAGATCGGTAACGACGGAACGTACAACGTGGTCCAGAAGGGCTAACCGCCCTCGAATGTCAGAAGACGTGCGGCCCATCGTCATCGTGGGCCGCACGTCACTCTGACCGCCTGAACCGATGCACCAGGTGTTCCAGCTCCTCGGCTACTTCCAGGACTACCAGCTGACGTGGAGCTTCTTCCTCGATCAGCTCGTGGCCGGGCTCACGCTCGGAAGCGTGTACGGGCTGATCGCGATCGGCTACTCGATGGTGTACGGGATCTTGAAGCTGCTGAACTTCGCGCACGGCGAGGTGTTCATGATCGGCTCGTACATCGGCTACTTCGTGCTCACGGCGTTCGGTGGAGCAGCCGACCCGGACCTGCCGTACGCCCTCGTGATCGCGCTGATGTTTGCCGCTGCGATGCTCGGCGCCGGCACGCTCGGAGTCGTGATCGAGCGGTTCGCGTACCGGCCGCTCCGTGAGAAGAGAGCCTCCCGCATCGCGCCGTTGATCAGCGCGCTGGGAGTGTCGTTCTGCTTGCAGCAGCTTGCGGTCATCTTCTTCGGCTCCGCCCCGAAGCAGTACGACTCGTTCGCCATCGACGGCGGGTCGCTGTTCACGAGAGTCTCGATCGGCCCGTTCGAGATCCAGTACATGCAGATCTTCGTCATCGTGCTGACGGTCATCCTCATGCTGGGGCTCACGATCTTCGTGGCGCGCACGCAGGTCGGCCGGGCGATGCGCGCGACCTCTTTCGACCTCGAAGCGGCGTCGATGATGGGGATCAACGTCGACCGGGTGATCGTGGTCACCTTCCTGATCGGTTCGGCGCTCGCCGGTGCCGCTGGCGTCATGAACGGGCTGATCTTCCAGAACGTCGACCCTTACGTGGGCTTCCAGGTCGGGCTCATCGCATTCGCTGCGGCGGTCATCGGCGGGATCGGAAGCATTCCGGGCGCGATGCTCGGCGGCCTTGCGATCGGGCTCGGCCGTGCACTCTCCGTGGGGTTTGTGTCCTCCGCGTATCAGGATGTGATCGTGTTCGCGATCCTGATCGGGTTCCTGCTCCTGCGACCGTCCGGGATCTTCGGAGTTCCGGCACCATCGAAAGTCTGAGATGAGCGACGTTCCTCCGGCTGAGCCCCAGCCCGAGCCCTCCGGCCCGCAGATCGGTGTGGACGAGTGGGTCGCTCGCTCTGCTGAGCGCGCGGAAACTCACGGGGGTCTCGTCGGCCGCGCACGCGGGGTCTACGAGCGAGTTCCGAAGCCCGCGGTCTTCCTGTTCGTCGTCGCCCTCGCCGCGCTCATCCCGGTGCTCGCGTCGCAGAGCGACAACGACATTTACTTCGTCCGGGTAGGGACGGTCGCGCTCGTCTTCGCCTTGCTCGCGCTCGGACTCAACGTCGCGGTCGGATTCGCCGGCTTGCTCGATCTGGGATACATCGCCTACTACGGCGTCGGAGCGTATGGCTACGCCATGCTCTCCTCGGACAAGTTCGGGCTCCACTGGCAGGCGTGGCAGTCGATCGTCGTGGTCGTCGTCGTCTCGGCTCTCCTCGGGTTCGCCCTCGCCCTGCCCTCCCGGCGTCTCGTCGGCGACTACCTCGCCATCGTCACGCTCTTCTTCGGCCAGATCTTCTACGTGATCGTCACTCAGGGGTATCGCGTCTCGTTCCTCGGGCTGAACAAGGATCTCGGCTTCGACCGGGCCAACTGGGACCTCACCGGCGGTCCGAACGGCATCGCCAACGTCGACCGCTTCACTGCCTTCGGCTTCACGGCCTCCAGCGAGCGCGCCTACTTCTACGTCACGCTCACAGCTGTCGTGGTGGTCTTCGCGGGGCTCTCGCTCGTGAATCGGTCACGAACGGGCCGGGCCTGGCGAGCCCTGCGGGACGACCATCTCGCAGCGCAGGCCATGAGCGTGCCGATCAACTGGCTCAAGCTCATGGCGGTCGGCGTCGGCGCGGCGGTCGCGGCCCTGGCCGGAACGATCAACTCGGCGCTGCTCCAGGGTGCGTTCCCTGACGACTACAACACCCAGGTCCTGATCATCATCTACGCGATGGTGATCCTCGGTGGAGCGGGAAGCCTCGTCGGCGCCGTCGTCGGCGCCGTCGTCGTCGAAGTGCTCATGCTCGAGGGACTTCGCCCGCAGACGCCGATCAGCGACTGGACCTTCAACGGGCGCTGGGTGGTCTACGGCGGGATCCTGTTGGTCCTGGTGGTGGCCATCCGTCCATGGAGACGGCTTGCGGCGATACTCGGCGGAGTCGTGGCGTTCGGCGTCGTGGTGCACGCAATCGTCGCCGCCACGACGACGAAGGGAACCGACGGTCTGCTCAACACGGCGCCCGAGACGTTCGAGGAAGGCGGCTGGCTGGGATGGCTGATCCGACACTGGCTCGCGTTGCCGGCGGACACGTACGCGCAGGGCACGAAGGTGCCCTTCAATATCGCGCTCGCCGGCTTGATCGCTCTCGTCCTGTGCCTGACGCTCCTTCGGGGTTGGAAGCGAGACGTCTTGCTCGTGCCCACGATCTGGCTCGCAGGTTTCGTGTGGGAGACGCGGCTCGTCCTCGAAGCGTCGGGCCCGACGCGGTTGCTCTTGCTCGGAGCCCTCCTCATCGTTCTCATGACTGCGCGGCCGCAGGGGTTGTTCGGCAAGCCGCGCGTGGAGATCGTCTGAATGTCCGAGGTGCTTCTCGAGCTGAAGCAGGTCAACAAGTCCTTCGGCGGACTTCACTGCATCAACGATCTGGACATCGAGGTGCACCAGGGGGAGATCCTCAGCGTCATCGGCCCGAACGGAGCCGGCAAGACGACGTTGTTCAACCTCATCACCGGCATCTACGAGCCCGACTCGGGCGACATCCTCCTCGACGGTGAGAGCCTCGTCGGGCTGGCGCCGCACAAGATCACGAACCGCGGCGTTGCGCGGACATTCCAGACGCTCCGGCTGTTCCTGAACATGAGCGTCAAGGAGAACGTGATGGCTGCGACCTATGGCAATACCCATGCATCGATCTTCGAGTCGATGCTTCGCCTGCCGCGGGCGCGTCGTGAGGAGCGCGAGACCAACCGTCTTGCCGAGGAGAAGCTCTCCTTCTTCGGCCAACGTCTGATGGGCTACCGCTGGAACCAGCCGGCGTACAGCCTCTCGTACGCGAATCGCCGGCGGCTCGAGATCGCGCGGGCGACGGCGACGAAGCCGCGCATCCTCCTGCTCGACGAGCCGGCGGCCGGGATGAATCCTGTGGAGACGCACGAGATCACAGAGCTCATCTCCAAGCTCCGAGACGACGGCGGCCACACGATCCTCGTGATCGAGCATGACATGCATGTCGTTGAGGGAATCTCCGATCGCGTGATCGCGCTCGATCACGGCGTCAAGATCGCCGAAGGCTCGTACGAGGAGGTTGCGACGAGCCCGCGAGTTGTCGAGGCCTACCTCGGGACGTCAGCCACGGAGCGGAAATGAGCGAGAGCACGAACGGATCTAGCGTGCTGCTTCGTCTCGAGGGCGTCAACACGTTCTACGGGCAGATGCACATCCTCCAGGACACGAACCTGAGCGTTGCCGAAGGGGAGCTCGTCTGTCTTCTCGGCGGGAACGCCTCCGGGAAGTCGACCACGCTGAAGACGGTTCTGGGGATCGTCCGGCCCCGCTCGGGCACAGTGACCTTCGCCGACGAAGACATCACCAGCCGGTCGACGAGCTACCGCATCCGCAAGGGAATGGCGATCGTTCCGGAGAACCGGCGCCTCTTCGGCCCGATGACGGTGCTCGAGAACCTGCAGATGGGGGCGTACCTGCATGGCGGAGGTGAGCCCGAAGACTACGAGCGTGTGTATTCCCTCTTCCCCCTGGTGTACGAGCGTCGGAGTCAGCTTGCCGGAACGCTTTCCGGGGGCGAGCAGCAAATGGTGGCAATGGGTCGCGCGCTCATGGCGCGGCCGAAGCTCATGCTCATGGATGAGCCGTCGATGGGCCTCGCGCCGATCCTCGTCGAGCGGAGCTTCGAGATCATCCAGCAGGTCCATCAGGCCGGCGTCGCGATGCTCATCGTCGAGCAGAACGCGAACGTGTCGCTGTCCATCGCCGATCGAGGGTACGTCCTCTCGACGGGTCGAATCGTGCTGGAGGGAAAAGCCGCCGAGCTCATCCAGAACGAGGACTTGCGCAAGGCCTACCTGGGCCGGTAGTGGGCGAAGTGCGAGGGTCGCGACGTACCCGGACCCCGTCGATACTGGCCTTGTCTGCGGAGGCCGCAAGAGACACGACCTCTCGAGGTGAGTCGAGGTAGTTCGCGAGCCGGACGCTGACGCGGATTGCGCGATGCCAAGCGGAGCGGGCAGCCGAGAGTAAGCTCCGCTCGATGTCCCCCCAGGAGCGATCGGAGGCCCCCGCGCCGCACTCGGTCGGGTCCGCAGCGGACATGACCCGGGGTCAGACCCGGGGTCTGACCCCGGGGGAGTCGATCCGCGCCGATTTTCCGATCTTCGAGCACGCGACCTACCTCAACTCGTGCTCGCAGGGGGCCCTCTCGCTGCGCGTCCGGGCGGCGGCCGAGGAGTGGTTGGACGGCTGGGACGAGAACGGCGCCGAGTGGGAGTTCTGGGTCGAGCGCAATGAGGCCGCTCGCGCGGGCTTCGCCGGGTTGATCCACGCGCCCACCGACGAGGTCGCCGTCACGACTTCCGTCTCGCAGGCCGTCAGCGCTCTCGTCTCGGCGCTCGACTTCAGCGGCGAGCGAAACCGCATCGTGATCAGCGAGTACGAGTTCCCGACGGTCGGGCAGATTGCGCACGCGCAGGCACTCCGCGGTGCCGAGGTCGTTCACGTCACGCCTGCGTCGGACGGCTCGATCCCCTCTGAGCGATTCGCCGAGGCGATTGACGAGCGAACGGCGCTCGTCTGCTGCACCGCCGTCTCCTTCCGCACGGGCCACAGGCACGACATTCCCGCGATCGCCGAGGTTGGCCACGCGAGCGGCGCGCTCGTGCTCGCGGACAGCTACCAGGCCGTCGGCGCGCTCGAGCTCGACGTCCGCGCGCTCGGCGCGGACGTCGTCACGGGCGGCACGGTGAAGTACTTGCTGGGGTCGTCCGGTCTCGGGTTCATGTGGCTGCGCGGCTCGTTGCTCGAGTCGCTGCTTCCAACACAGACCGGCTGGTTCGCCGATGAGGACATCTTCGCGATGTCGATCGCCGACTACTCGCCGCACGATAGCGCGAGGCGCTTTGACAGCGGCACGCCGCCCGTGCCTTCTCTCTACCCGGGAGCGGCGGGCATGGGGATAATCGCCGAGGCCGGGGTGCCCACGATCGAGACCCACATCCGTGGCCTCGCCGATCGTTTCCTCGCTGGCCTGGACGACCTCGGCGCGACGATAGCGACGCCGCGTGGAGATAACCAGTACGGGCCGATGATCTGCGTCGTCTCGACCGATCCGAACGCTCTCGTCGCCGCGCTCGCAGAGCGGCAGGTCGTCACCTCCACCCGCGACTCGAACCTCCGCGTCTCGTTCCACCTCTACAACGTCGAGGAGGACGTCGATCGCCTCCTCGACGCGCTGCGCGTGAACCGCACGCTTCTAGCCTGAGTCGCACAACCAGCTCGGCAGGAGGTCCTTGAGCGTTCTTTGAAGCTGCTCGCGTATCTGTAGTGTCGACGGATGCCTCCGCAACTCCACAGCACTACGCTTTCGGCGGCAAGGGAGGCCTTCCCGTGACCGCTCCGCCTCGAAACGAGGACATCGCCGCGAGGCTCGACCGCCTCGAGCGCGCGTTCGTTCGCGGCCAGGAGACGCTCGAAGCAACCGCTGCGGGCTTCGCCAAGCTCGGCGCTGAGCTCGACGAGCTGCGTGCGCTCGCTGGAACCCAGCCAGAGACCCCGGGTGAGCGGCCGGCCGTGCTGTCCGTGACCACCGTCGCGGCCCCGATACCGCCTGCACCCGATCCATCGCCGGCGCCTCTGCCGGCCGCGGTTACGACACCTGCCGGTGGCCCCCGAATCGGCGAGGACCGCGCGTCCGTTGAGTGGCGTCCTGCCGCCGCTCTGTCGAAGCCTCCCGCGCCACCGAAGCCACCGAAGCCACCAAAGCGCACGCTCAGCGAGCTCGCTCGAGATTGGGACCTCGTCGGCGCTCGCGGGTTCGCGATCGTCGGCGGCGCCGTCATGGCTCTCGGCATCGGGCTCTTCTTCGTACTCGCTGCCAACCGCGGCTGGATCAACGAGGAGATGCGCGTCGCGTTCGGTGCGACGGCCTCAGTGTTCGTTTTCGGTGCCGGCCTCTTGCTGCGGGCGCGGTACGGCCAGTACTGGTCGGCGCTCGCAGCCGTTGGTGCCGGGATCGCCGGCGCCTACGCCACGCTGGCTGCTGCTTCGGCTCGCTACGACCTCCTGCCGGACGGCCTCGCCCTCCCGCTCGCCGGGGTCATTGCCGCCACCGGCACCGTCGTCGCGATTCGCTGGCGATCCCAGGTCATCGCCGGCATCGGGTTGCTCGGAGCTGCGCTTGCACCGGCGCTCCAGGCGCTCGACACCGATATGACGTGGGAATCCGCGGCGTTCGCGGTGATCGTCCTCGTGGCGGCTGCATGGGTGAGCGTCCCCCGCCGCTGGCACGAGCTGCTCGTCGCGACTTCGATCATCGTCGGCGCCCAGGTCGAATGGCTCGCGATCGACGCGGTGCCGCCCGTAGGGAAAGGATCGATCGCCGTCGCTACTGCCTTCGTGCTCAGCCTGCTCGGGATCTCCGTTGCGCGCCAGATCGTCGTCAAGCGTGTCGACCTCGACGCCGTTGCGCTGAGCTATGCGATCGCTTCCTTCGGCTTGTCGATGCTGTTTGCAGCACAGCTCTTCGACGAGCGAAGCGATCGAGGAATCAGCCTACTTGCAGCCGCAGCCGTCTGGGCGCTCATGTTCGCCGGCCTGCAGGAGAGGCGACTGCCCGATCTCGGGCTCGTCGTCGGCGCCTCGGCGCTCGCGCTCGCCGCCGTCGGCACCGCGGACCTGCTCTCCGACTCGGCGCTCACGATCGCGTGGGCGGGACAGGCGGTGCTGCTCTCGGCTCTCGCCATGCGCTTTGGCGATGCTCGGCTCCAGGCGATGGGGATCGGTTACGCAGTACTCGCGACCGCCCACTCACTCGGGATAGAGGGTCGTCCCGACCTGATCTTCGACGAGCCCGCAGACCATCTTGCGTCGGTGCTCCCGCTGGCAGCCTCAGCAGTCGCCCTGGTTGCGGTCGGGGTTCTCGTCCCGCGTGAGTACCGAGCCCGTACCGAGGAGGGCCTGCTGGCATTCGTCGGCCGCCTCCGACTTCAGCTCGAAGCGCATCGGCGCGGACTTCGCGAGGCGTTCGTGTTCGCCGGCGGCGCATTGGCCACTCTGGCAGCGTCGTTCGCGCTCGTTGCGGTCTCGTTCGAGTGGGGCCACGTGGCAACAAGCGCGATTGCCGCGCTCGTGGGAGCGGTGTTCCTCGGAGTCGCCGGTCGGCTGCGTTCGGACGGTCTTGCGGTCGCCGCGCTGGTGTGGCTCGGTGTCGTCTTGGTCGAATCGGCCGGCTTCGATGCCTCCACCTTCGAAGATGGCGCGGTCGAGACGACATCCGTCGGCGGCTGGTCGGTGCTCGCGGCGTCGGCCGGCCTGATTGGAGGCTCCTACGCGCTTCGTCTCTCACAGGCGGAACGGCGCGCGTTCGACATCGTGTGCGGAATCTCCGTGGGAATCGCATTCTGGGCCGGCGCACTCGGCGTAGGGCTCGTCTCGGTTTCCGACACGCGTGAGGGAATCGGGCTCCTCGCCGTGACTGGCGTAATGCTTGGGCTCGCCGCCGGGGTGTTCCGGATGAGCGCGTTGCGGGACTTCGCAACCACGCTGTGGGCGCTCGGTCTCATCGCGCTGATCGGGGCTGAAGGCCTTCTGATCTCGGACGGCGTCTGGCTTGCGGCAGCGATCTCCGCGACGGCCTTGTCCGTCGGCGCGATCGCGCAGCCCCTTCGAGAATCGCGCCTCTGGCTCGCGGGAGGGTCGCTCGCCGTCGCGGCAAGTGCGGCGGTTCTCCTTTTCCAGGTTCAGCCGTGGCTCGAGGACTCCGAGCTCGTGCGTCGCCTCGCGATAGCCACCGCCGCTTGCGCGCTCGCCACCTTCGGACTCGCGGCGCTTCGCTGGGGCGAGGAGCGCTGGCGCGATCTCGTCACCGTGCTCTGGGCCGTGGGGATCCTGGCTCTCCTGGCGACGGAGCGAGTCCTGCTCGGCGACGTGCGCTCAACCGCCGTCGCGATAGCGCTGACCGGGGGAGCCCTCGCGCTGTCGGCGCATCCTCTCGGTGAATCGCGGCTCTGGATTTCCGGAGCAACCGTCTCGGGCGTCACGACGATGGCGACCATCGTCTCGCTCACGCCGCCCTCGCATCTCCTCGTCGCGTCGGAGGCGCCTGCAGACGGGCTCTGGGTGCTGCTGGCGTGCCTCATCGGGGTCGCTGCGGTCGCCGTGGCGGCTCCCGACGAAACAACTCGGGTCGCGGTGGAGGTCGTTATCGGCGGAATTGCCCTGTATGCACTCTCGCTTGGGATCCTCGAGGTCGCCGAGCGCGTCTCCACGGCGTCGGTAGAAACAGACTTCGAGCGTGGCCACACCGCGGTGAGTGGGCTCTGGGCGCTCGTGGGCCTGGCACTCCTCGTCGTCGGGTTGCTCCGCGGATCGAGCGCGATCCGCTACGGCGGGCTCGTGCTCTTCGGTCTCAGCATCGCGAAGATCTTCCTTTACGACCTCTCCTCGCTGAGCTCCGTCGCGCGGGCCTTCTCGTTCATCCTGGTCGGAGGTCTCCTGCTTGCCGGCGGCTTCTTCCTCCAGCGCCTGAGCGACCGACTCGGGCCGCCGCGGCACCCATAGGGGAGTTCCGGGCTACGCCGGCTTGCGGGCGCGAACGATCGCGCCATGCATCCTGTCCGCGACTCGGTGCGTGAACTCGACCTCGACGCGGTCGAGACCGGCGGCTGTGAGACCTTCGCGGTACTCGCTCTCGGAGAGCGCCCCCGCAATGCAGCCGACGTGGCTTCCTCTCTCGGCACGGTCGGCGGTTGAGAGCCGATTCTCGGCGACGATGTCGGAGATCCCGACGCGGCCGCCGGGGCGAAGCACGCGCACGATCTCGGCCAGGACCCGGGGCTTCTCCGGGGAGAGGTTCACCACGCAGTTCGAGATCACGACATCGACGCTGTCGGCGGGCAGGGGGATCTCCTCGATGAGCCCCTTCAGGAAGTGGACGTTCGCTGCGCCCGCTGCGCGGGCGTTGGCCCGCGCGAGCTCGAGCATCTCGTCGGTCATGTCGAGCCCGTAGACAGTCCCGGTCGGGCCTACTCGGCGCGAGGACAGAAGAACGTCGATGCCGCCTCCGGAGCCGAGATCGAGGACGGTCTCCCCCTCGTGTATCTCTGCAACGGCGACGGGGTTTCCACAGCCGAGGCTCGCAGCGACCGCATTCTCAGGGAGACCGGCCCGCTCGCCGCCGGTGTAAAGGCCCTGGCCGAACAGTGTCGTCTCCTCTTCGCCGCAGCAGCCGATGCTCTCGCAGTCGCAGCCGCAGCCACTTCCCTGTGCGAGGCTCGATGCCGCCTCCGCATAGCGCTCGCGGACCTGCTCACGGACGTCGGTCGTCATATCGCTACTCCCTTCAGGTCGAGGACATTCGCCGCGCGGCTCATGCCTTCCCGGTCGAGGGTGTAGTACGCCCAGACGCCGCGCTGGTCCCGCTGGAGCAGACCTGCCTGGACGAGCTTCTTCAGATGATGGCTCACGGTTGGCTGCGAGAGCCCCAGCGCAGGCGTCAGCTCACAGACGCAGGCCGGCTCGGCGCTGCGCGCGAGCATACTGACGATGCGTACGCGCGCCGGGTCGGCGAGTGCCTTGAACAATGCGGCGGTCGCGTCCGCGTCGTCGGTCGTGAGCTCGTCGTCGAGAGGTCGGCAGCAGGCACTGGGCGCGAGCATCTGCGAGAGATCGACGTTCATCGATGTCTACCGTAGCACCGTAGATCGATGTTTGTCAATGTCTCATCTCCTTTGACGGGCTGCGATACTCGACCCGTGGACGCGCGTGACTCGGCGACGACGCTCGAGAAGACGATCGAGCTGTACAACCAGGCGTGGAACGACCACGACGTCGACGCCATCCTCGTCTTCCACGCTCCGGGAATGGTCTTCGAGAATCACACGGCCGGTGAGCGAGTCGAGGGAGCCGACGTCGGTCCGCACATCGCCAGGATCTTCGAGAACGCACCCGACCTCACGTTTCGCGGCCGGCGCCTCTACACGCGCGATGGGCTCGTCGTGAGCGAGTGGACCGCGACTGCGACGAACAGGGAAGGTCATCTCGTCGAGTGGGACGGCGTCGACGTCTTCCCGTTCGAGAGCGGCCTGATCCTGCGAAAGGACGTCTACTCGTCCTCGCACCGAGCGCGCGTGCTCGACGCCTGAGCGCCGTCCGTCAGACCTCCGCTGCGGCCTCCATCGCCGCGAGGCGCGTGTAGTAGTCGGGTAGTTCCTTCAGGTGCGCCCAGGCGATCTTGCCCGTGAGGATCGGATCGTCGTGTGTGACGTCGGTCTCGGGGTCATGCGCGCCGTGCTCGAGCTCGACCTCGAGGCCCATCTGGAACTGCTCCAGGTCGAACGGCACGGCCTCCCAGTCGATTCCGATCTTCGCGGCGATGCGCTTCGCCTCGGCTTTTTCGAAATGTGTCGTAACGGTCATCTCGACACCTCCTTCTATCCGACATCGTCCGTCGGAGTTGGCGCTCCCGCAACGTGGAGTCCGCGTATTGCCGGTACGTAGTCCCCGCAGACGGCAACGCCATCATGATTGGAGCCGCCATGTCACCCCCAGGAGAAGAACGTCGGCCACACGTTCACGAAGCGGCCGGCGTACCTGCCGAGATCGAACAGGAGCTCGACCGCTCATTCGAGCTCGTTCTGACGCCCGACGGAGCGGACGGAATCGTCGTCACGCCTGCTGTCAGGGTCGACGCCGCGTACCTTCGCGCCGCAGGCCCGCAACTCCGGATCGTCGCGAACTACGCAGTCGGCATCGACAACATCGACCTCGGGGCGGCGCGCAGCAGCGGGATCGTCGTCACCAACACCCCAGGTGTACTGACGAACGCCACCGCAGAGCACGCGATCGGCCTCATACTCGCTCTCCTGCGACGGATCTGCGAAGGCGATCGTTCTCTCCGCCGTCGCGATCACTGGGAGTGGGGGCCCGACTTCATGGTTGGGGAGAGCCTCGAGGGCAAGGAGCTGCTCGTCGTGGGCCCGGGGAGGATCGGCCGCACGGTCGCTCGGCTCGCCGAAGCGCTCGGCGCGCGCCCGGTGTTCGCCGGCCGCGACGACGATCTGCGCGCGTTGCTCGCAAGCGCGGACGTCGTCAGTCTCCACTGCCCGCTGACTCCCGAGACGCGCCACTTGATCGATGCCCAGGCTTTGGCTGCGATGAAGCCGACCGCCGTCGTCGTCAACACCGCTCGGGGGCAGGTGGTGGACGAACAGGCGCTGGTGACGGCGCTCCGCGCGGGCGCCCTCGCGGGCGCTGCCCTTGACGTGTACGAGTTCGAGCCCGTCGTGAGCGAGGAGCTGCTTGCGCTCGACAACGTCGTTCTCACGCCGCACATCGCGAGTGCGACGCGCGAGACCCGACTCGCGATGGGAATGCTTTGCGTCGATGCCCTTCGAGCCGTCCTACTCGAGGGGCGGACGCCCCCGAACACCGTGTAGCGTCGGGTGATGCCACGGTTCGGGAGCGCGTCGATGACCGGGACGCTGAAGCGCGTTCTCGTGCGACCACCTCTCCCGGAAGACGTCGTGCGATGGCGCGACTGCGGTTGGCGAGCGGCGCCGGATCACCCTGCCGCCGCGACCGAGCACGAGGTCCTGCGGGGACTTCTCGAGGAGGCCGGTGCCGAGGTCGTCGTCTCCCGCCACGATTCCGGAAATCCCGACGCGATCTACGTCTACGACCCCGTTCTCGTCGGACAGGCCGGAGCGGTACTTCTCCGACCCGGCAAGGAGGGGCGCCGCGGTGAGCCGAGGGCCATCGCCGAGGCGCTCGAGAGGACGGGCGTGCCGATCGCCGGCGAGCTCACCGCGCCCTCGAACGCCGAAGGTGGCGACACGGTCTGGCTGGACGAGCAGACGTTGCTCGTCGGCATCGGGTACCGCACCAACGCGGAGGCTGTTCCCGCCCTGGAGGCGGCGTTCCCCGGCGTGACGGTCGTTCCCTTCGATCTCCCACATTGGAACGGCACCGGCGAGGTGCTGCACCTCATGTCGCTCCTCTCGCCGCTCGACGCCGACCTGGCACTCGTCTATCTACGACTCGCGCCGGTTCGCCTGCTGCGACTTTTCGCCGAACGCGCCATCGCGGTCGTCGAGGTGCCAGACGAAGAGTTCGAGTCGCAGGGCTCGAACGTTCTCGCGCTCGGGCCGAGGCGTGCGCTGGCCCTCGACGGAAACCCGGAGACACGCAGGCGGATGGAGCGGGCTGGGGTTGAGGTGATTGTGTATCGCGGCGACGAGATCTCGAAGAAGGGCGACGGCGGACCGACCTGCCTGACGCGGCCGCTGCTCCGCGTCTGAGCTTCGTCACGAGAGCGCGAAGCCGAACGAAAAACCGAGTGCGGTAAGAAGTCCTGCCTCGCGACCGCCGAGCTCGAACGCCTCCGGCATGAGCGTGTCAGCGAGCATTACGAGAAGCGCCCCTGCGGCGAACGCGAGCGCGAATGCACCCGCGGCGGTCGGCATCCTGTCGAGGAGGAGCCACCCCGCTGCCGCCGCGATCACCGAGACGCCCACGACCGAGCTCCACATCGCAAGGATACGACCGCGCGTCCAGCCGGCCTCGAGAAGGCCTGTGGTTCCCGAAAGCGACTCGGGCACGTTGGAGACGAACACACCCACAACCACGGCGACCGGGACGATGCCGCTCTGCAACAACGACGCGCCGAGGACGAACGACTCGGGAATCCCGTCGAGCACGGTGCCCAGCACGATCGCGTTCGCGTTTCCTGCAAGCTGGTGTTCACCGCCCATGCTCTTTCGTCCGTGGCCTCCTCGCCGATCGATCGCCCAGTCGCCGACGTAGAAGGTGAGAGCACCGGCCGCGAACCCGGAGGACGCGAAGACGAGGTCGGTCTCGAACGCCTCGAAGACGAGCTCGTAGGCGACGGCGGCGATGAGCGCTCCCGAGCCGAAGGCCATCGCCAGGCCGATCCAGCGGCTCCCCGGCTTGGCCAGCACCGCGAGCGCCGCACCGACCCAGAGAGATCCGGCCGTCACGAGACCCCACAAGGCCGCCTCGAGCATGCGCGGACTCTACGGCTCCAGCGTGAGCTGGCGGTACGAAGAGAGGCTCGAAACGCCGACTCCGACAAGTCGAAGCGCTCCGGGCCGGTCGCGGAGCCCGCGGTCGAGCAGGCCGCACGCGACTGCTCCGATGACGTCGGCCTCGTCCACCGCTGCCGCGAGCGTCTTCGAGCGAGTGCGGATCGAGAAGTCGCCGTAACGCAACTTCGCGGTCACCGTCCGGCCGGAGAGGCCTGAATTCTGCAGCCGCTCGGAAACGAGCTGAGCCAGGCGTCGGATCTCATCGTGCAGTAGGGCGCGCTCGGAAACATCGTGTGCAAAGGTGTCCTCCGCCGACACGGATACGGGCTCACCCGCGAGCTCGAGGTCGCGGGGGTCGATTCCTCTGGCGCGATCGCGGAGCAGCGTCCCGATCGATCCCGGAAGGACTGCCTTGAGGTCGGTATTCGCCAGTACGGCCAGCGCGCCGATCGTCTCGACGCCAGCGGTACGCAGCCGCGCCTCCGCGCGTGGCCCCACTCCGGGCAGAAGTCGCACGGCGAGCGGCGCAAGGAACGCTGCCTCGGTTCCCGGCGGCACCACGGTGACGCCGCCAGGCTTTCGACGGTCCGAGCCGATCTTGCACACGACCTTCGAGGTCCCGACACCGAGCGAGCAAGTCAGACTCGTCGTCGCCCGGACAGCAGTCTGAATCGCCGACACCACGGCGCGAGCGCGCGTGAAGTCCGGGGCGACGGTACCGAGGTCGAGATAGCCCTCGTCGATCCCGGTGCGCTCGATCCGGGGGACGATCTCGCCGACTGTGTCCCACACCACGCGCGAGTACTGGCGGTATAGGGCATGGCGTGGGCGGACAAAGACTGCGCTCGGGCAGCGCCGGAGCGCCTCCGCCGCGCTCATCGCCGAGTGGATTCCGAATTTCCGCGCGGCATAGTTCGCTGTCGAGACGACACCTCTCCCGTGCGGATCGCCCCCGACCACGAGAGGTCGGTCGCGGAGCTCGGGGTTTTCCAGCTCCTCGACCGCGGCGAAGAACGCGTCGAGGTCGAGGTGCGCGAGGATGGGCACTCGGCGGTGTAGTGGGGTGGCGTGCGACATCAGCGCAAGGCTAGACCCACTCCACGATGGCGACCGCACAGCGTCGAGAAGAACTCTTGTAACAAGTTGTACCTTGCGGAAATGCTCCATAACAGGCCGCAACATGGCTTGATCAAGCCATGTTCGTGTGAAGCACGAGCTAGTGACAAGTTGTCACAAGGGTGTTTCGGCGCTCGAGCGAGAACGTTCGTTGATCCCGCGGCTCTATCGTTGACGCGTGATCGCGACAACACCTCTTCCGCCGCCGGCGATCGAGCAGCCGGCCGCGCACCAGGTGTCCTACGGGATCGTGACCGGGCGCGCCGCGCGCGGCACGGTCCGGGTGATCGTGTCCGCGAACGGCCGGAGATTGTCATCGAAGCCGCTTCGAGGCCAACGCTTCTCGCTCCGCGTCTCGCTCCCCAGCGGTGACGTCTCTGTGCGGGTGACGACGGTGGCCCGTGACGGCCGGCGGTCGTCGCACGCCGTCGCGGAGGTCTTCGGGCTCCCCGCGGGGTCGCGGCCTCGCATAGTGAGGTCGCGACAGGATCACCTCTTGGCGCAGAAGCTCCGCGGGTTGGCACGCGACTACTCGGGCACGGCCGGCGTGTACGTCCAGAGCCTCACGGGAGGAGCGGGAGCAGCCTGGAACGCCAAGGCCCAGTTTCCGGCCGCGTCGACGCTCAAGCTCGCCATCGCTACGGCCGTTCTCGCCGAGCACCCTGGCGTCCCAGCGCCCGGTTCGAGCGTTCACGGGCTCATGCGCTCGATGATCACGCGGTCGGACAATGCCTCTGCGAACGCACTTGAGATCTGGCTTGCCGGATCGACGAGCGCAGGCTCGCGCCGCGTCAACTCCCTGATGCGTTCGATCGGCCTCGTCGACTCCGACATGTACGGCGGCTACGAGCTTCGCACGCTTGCCTCCAGGATCCCCGTCCGGGTCGAGCGGCAACCCGTCTTTGGCTTCGGCAAGCACACCAGCGCCTTCGACATGGCCTCTTTGCTCAGAGCCGTCTGGCTTGCCTCGGGTTCGCTGGGCCCGCTGCGCAAGGCGCAGCCCGGCTTCACGGCCGCCGACGGACGCTATCTCCTTTGGCTCCTCGCGCACGTGAGCGACATCCCGAAGCTCGATCGCGTACGCCAGGGCAACCCCGGAGTCGTCGTTTTGCACAAGTCCGGCTGGATCAACAGCGCGAGGCACGATGCAGGTCTCGTCTTCTGGCGAGGGGGCGTCTTCGTCGCAGGCGTGATGACGTGGAGCTCATGGAGCGCCGGAAGCTCATCGGATCGACTCGCCGGGAAGATCGCCGCCCTGACGCTGGAGCGCCTGCGCCGTACAGAGGGGTAGAGCATCCGACATGGACCTGCTTCGCGCCGGTACAGTTTCTGAACCACCTACGGCAAACGTACGAAAGCGAGAACCATGACGGAGAACCCTGTTCGCCTGTTGCTGATCCCACTCGAAGACCTCGTCGTCTTCCCGAACATGAACGTCACCCTCACCGTAGACGTCGGTGACGAGGAGCGTGTGCTGCTCGTGCCCAAGCACGACGACGGGTACGCGAAGGTCGGAACGGTCGCCGAGGTGACCGATCGGATAGGGCTCCCCGGCGGGGGCCTCGCGGTTGCCCTGAACGGACTGCACCGCGCTATTGCGGGCGCTGCGGCGACCGACACCCAGGGGCGGTTGTTCATCGACGTCGAGGAGCGTCCGGACGAAGAGTCCAAGGACCCGGGGATCCGCGAGCTCGAGCGCGAGTACCGCGCCGTGGTCGAGGAGATTCTCGAGCTCCGTGGCGACGACGGGCGTATCGCCGCCTTCGTGCGCTCGATCACCGAACCCGGTGCGCTCGCCGATACGTCCGGCTACTCCCCCGATCTCACCTTCGAGCAGAAGATCCAGCTGCTCGAGACTGTCGACGTCCGCGAACGCCTCGAGCACGCGCTGGAGCTCCAGCGCGAGCGGCTCGCCCTGATGCAGGTGCGCAAGCGCATCCATGACGATGTCGAGTCAGGCGTCGAGAAGCAGCAACGCGAGTACATCCTCCGCCGGCAGCTCGACTCGATTCGCAAGGAGCTCGGCGAGGACGAGGCGTCAGTCGTCGAGGAGTACCGGACGAAGATCACCGAGGCCGGGATG
>JAOUHF010000022.1 GCA_029865325.1 Thermoleophilia bacterium | reverse complement strand
AGACGATCCTCTCGTCCTGTCGCCGAGCGAGTCCGGTCGGAGCTCGAGCGCTTTGGCGGCACCGTCGAGAAATTCATCGGCGATGCGGTCATGGCCGTGTTCGGGACTCCCGTCGTACGTGAGGCCCTCGCCTTCTATCGAAGCGTGGGCGCGACGCGCTACATCCGACAGGGTGAGGATCTGCCCGCCGCGACAGCCTGACCTCGTGAGCGCCGTCCCGGACGTGCTCGCACCTGGAGTGCGGGTCGTCTTCTGCGGGATCAACCCGGGCCGGGCGAGCGCCGCTGCCGGCGCGCACTTCGCCAACCCCCGCAACGACTTCTGGCGCCTGCTGCATGCGACCGGCTTCACGCCCCGGCTCTACGAGCCGCGGGAGCAGCACGAGCTCCTCGCGCTCGGCATCGGGCTCACGAACGCGGCGTTCCGGACGACTCGCGGCTCCAGCGATCTTCGTGCCGCGGACTTCGCTGGTGCACGCGAGCGCCTCGCGGCTATAGCTGAGGAGCTCGCGCCGGATGTCATCGCGTTCGTCGGGAAAGCCGCCTATCAGGGCGTGTTCCGTGAGCGCCCGCAGCACGGCCTTCAGAGGCGGCAACTCGGGGCGACTGAGCTCTTCGTGCTCCCGTCGACGTCCCCCGCGAACGCCGCCGTGCCCTGGGAGGAACGTCTGCGCTGGTTTTCCGTCCTGCACGATCTCACCCAGTGACTCGGCGGGGACGCTCTCCGAGCTGGAGGCGACGGACGCGACCTTCGCGCCGCGCCGCCTTCCGCCTCTACTGCACGAGCCGATCTAAAACGGACCGCCCGTGGGGCCCATCGACGTCGGCGCCTAGAGCACGCGGTCCACGAAGCGGCTGAGGACGAAGTCCCAGCCGGTGTCGTAGTTGTCGCGCTTCGTCCTGCCACCCTCGCTGAGCTTGTCCCAACCGCGGTGCTCGAGCTCGACCCGCGTTCCGGCTCCTTCGGGAAGTAAGCGCACCTCGACCTCCGTCGGCGAGCCGTCGGCCCGGAGGATGTTCCACGCGAGCGCGAGCCGGTTCGGAGGATCCCAGTCGAGAACGGTTGCCCAGTAGCCCTTCTCTCCGCTCGTCGAGACCTCGTAGACCTCCCCGCCGACCGCCGTTTCGAAGACGATCTCGGCGACCGTCTCGTGGATCGAGTGGCTTTCGACCGGCCACCAGCTCACCGCCTCCGCCGTGAAGACTCGAAAGGCCTCCTCGATGGTGCAGTCGACCGTGATCGTCTTGCGCACGACTTCGATCATGAGCGTGTCGTTCATGGTGCATTTCCTTTCGTCTCGGCCGCTGCCTTGAAACGGGCGAGGGCCTCGTCCCAGAATCCGTCGACCCAGTCACGGAGCGTCGCGACTCCGGACCTGTCGAGCTCGTACAGATGTCTTGTTCCCTCGCGACGGTGGGTCACGAGACACGCCCCCTCGAGGACGCGTAGGTGCTGCGACACGGCGGGCCTGCTCACCGGGAGCTCCGCTGCGAGCTCGCCCACGGAACGGGGGCCGCCTCGGAGAAGCTCGAAGACCTGCCGCCTCGTTGGATCGCCGAGTGCGTCGAGTGGATGTCCGTTAGTTGGCACTTACCGTAAGTTACTGCTTACGATAGTGCCGTGTCAACCTTTCCAACGATTCGTGATCGGAGTGCGACGATCGCGCCCGAAGGCCTTCGGACGGAGCTTCACTCCGGGCGGCGCCTGCCGGCGCTTGTACTCGGCCCGGTCCACGAGTGACACGGCACGCTCGACGACCTCGGGGTCGAACTCGACGAGAAGCTCCTCGCGCGAGCGGTCCTCCTCGACGTAGGCCTCCAGAACCGGGTCGAGCACCTCGTAGGCGGGGATCGAATCCGCGTCGCGCTGGTCATCGCGGAGCTCGGCGCTCGGGGCGCGCTCGATCGTGGTCCGCGGGATCAGCTCGCGTCCCGCTCGCTCGTTCAGGTGCTCGGCCAGCCGGAACACATCGGTCTTGAAGACGTCCTTGAGAAGCGCAAAGCCGCCGACCATGTCGCCGTAGAGCGTGGAGTAGCCGACCGCGAGCTCGGACTTGTTCCCCGTCGAGACGACGAGCCATCCATACGTGTTCGAGAGACCCATGAGGAGCACGCCGCGAATGCGAGCCTGGAGGTTCTCCGCCGCCAGTCCGGCGATGCCGCCGTGGATCTCACCTCGGAGGGTGTCGTGAAACGCCTCGACCGCTGGCTCGATCGGGAGCTCGCGGAAGTCACAGCCGAGACTCTCCGCCACTTGCCGCGCATCGCCACGCGTCTCTTCTGAGGAGAACCGTGACGGCATCGAGACGCAATGGACGCTGTCTGAGCCGAGCGCGCCGGCGCAGAGCGCGGCTGTGACCGCCGAGTCGATCCCGCCGGAGACGCCGACGACGACCTCGGTGAAGCCGTTCTTCTCGACGTAGTCTCGAAGGCCGAGCGTGAGCGCGAGCCGCATCTGTTCGAGCTCCGGTTCGAACGGGACGACCTCCGCCGAGACGGAGTCGTCGTGGGTCGAGAGCGGCTCGAGCTCGACGGTCGTGACCTCCGGCGCCGTCTCGCGCGAGCGGTCCAGCTCACGCCGGCGGACGTCGCGCAACCGCCGGCCGATAGCGTCCGCGGGCTCGATGTCGACGACGAGCAGATGCTCCTGGAAGCCGGGTGCGCGCGCCACGACCTCGCCCGAAGGATCGAGGACGACCGAGTGCCCGTCGAACACGAGCTCATCCTGGCCGCCAACCATGTTGCAGAACGCGAGGTAGGCGCTCGTGTCGCGTGCCCTCGTGACCAGCATCTCCTCGCGCTCCTCGGCTTTTCCGACGTGGAACGGCGACGCCGACAGGTTCACGATGAGCTGAGCCCCGGCGAGAGCGAGGTCGGTCGCCGGCGGTCCGGGCTGCCAGATGTCTTCGCAGATCGTCGGCCCGACGTTCGTATCGCCGAGCTGCAGCACCACCAGGTCTCGGCCCTCGGCGAAGTAGCGGTGCTCGTCGAACACCCCGTAGTTTGGGAGGAACTGCTTTCGGTACACCGCACGCACCCGGCCGTCGGCGCAGACCGCGCACGCGTTGGCCAGGTCTCGGTCAAACCATGGCGTGCCGACGAATGCAACAAGCCCTGTCGCGGCCGCAGCGATCTGGTCGAGGGACGCGCGGGCGGCCCGCACGAAGCCGGGTCGAAGAAGCAGATCCTCCGGCGGATAGCCGGTGGTGGCGAGCTCTGGGAACACGACGACGTCGGCTCCGGCGCCTTGTACCTGCGCTATGGCGTGGAGAATCCTCGCACGGTTCCCATCGAGGTCGCCGACGACTGTGTTCAGCTGGCTGAGAGCGATTCTCAAGGTTTTCGCCTCACAGTCACAAACCGAGTGTAACTACAGTTCTCGCGCATGGAGATCACGTTCGAGCGACGTTTCCGCGGCCCGCTGACCTCCGCGAACGGCGGGTATGCGTGCGGTCGGATCGCAGAGTACGTCGACGCAGACGCGGTCGAGGTCACGCTTCGACTCCCTCCGCCCCTCGAACGACCGCTCGCGGTACGTCGCGACGGTGCCGGCGTCCGACTGCTCGACGGAGACGCGGTCGTTGCCGAGGCTCGTCCTGCCGAACTCGGCCTCGAGCCGCCTTCGCTGGTCTCACACGGCGAGGCAGAGGCAGCCAGGGAGCGTCATGTGCGCGTCGGAAGCCCGGAGTTCCGCGAGTGCTTCGTCTGCGGCGAGCGCTCCACGGGTGACGGGCTCGCGATCCACGCAGGTGCGGTACCGGGCCGTGAACCCCTCCATGCTGCTCCCTGGACGCCGAGCGAAGTCGTTTCGGAGATCGTCTGGGCGGCGATCGACTGTCCCGGCGCCTACGCGGTAGGTGCCGAAGGAAGAGGAGAGATCGTCCTCGGCCGCATGACTGCCCGCGTGTTCGGCGTGCCGGAAGTCGGGAAGCCGTGCGTGGTGACCGCGTGGCCCGAGGGAGAGGACGGTCGCAAGGTCTTCGCAGGAACGGCGCTTTTCGGTGCCGGCGGCGAGCTTCTCGCGCTCGCTCGCCAAGTCTGGATCGTGCCGCGCTAACGCGGTGTCAGCGCGAGCAGCAGCCCGCCGTCCTCGTCGTAGGCGGGAAAGAAATCTGCCGTGACGCGCTTTTCACGGCCGGCGCGCGTGCGGATCTCGAGCTCTTGTCCCAGCTTCCGAACGCCCCACTCGCGCACCACCTCGATGGGTGACGTGTCCGAAAGTGCGAGTGCCTCGACGACGTCACGCCCGATGAGATCCGCATCGCGATACCCGGTGAGCTCGAACACGCCGCGGCCGGCCGCGAGCACGCGCGTGTCGCGGTCGCAGACGACGAAGCCCGTCTCCGGGGCGGGATAGTAGTCCTCGAGCAGCTCGAAGAGAAAGCCGAACGCGCAACTTCGGCACTGGACGGCCTGCATGGTGAATCCGTCGTAGCCGTCGAGGTCGACCGATCGTTGCTTGCAGTTGGGGCAGATGAAGTAGGGCACCTGCGCTCAGGGTAGGCGATCGGGGTGTTCGCGCGACGTTACGTCAGCGTCGAAGCCGTATCGCGTTCAGGTCGTTCGCAGCAATCTCGCCGGATCGCGCGATCAGATCCTCGATGTCGTCGTGCTCGGCGTGGAGGTACCGGCCCGTGAGGGCGTCGGCTCGCCCAGACGCGAGGACCCGGACCAGCCTCGGCGCGAGCTCGGGCGGCGTCCAGGGTGCGTTGTCACCCATGCGCTCGGTCATCGAAGTGCGCACGAGACCTGGGCTGATCAGGAAGACACGGACGCCGGACTGTCCGAGGGCAGCCGCCAGGATCTCCGTGAACCGCCCAAGCGCAGCCTTGCTCGGCCCGTAGGACGTGCCGAGAGAGATGGTCGGATTCGCGATCGGGAGATAAGAGCCGCCGCTTCCGATGTTGACGATTCGCCCGTGGCCGCGCTCTGCCATGCGTGCGCCGACGGTTCGGCAGCAGAGATAAGCGCCGAGCACGTTCACTTCGAACACGCGCCACCATTCCTCGATCGACTCCTCGAGGAAGGGATGCCCGCTTCCCGCGACGCCGGCGTTTGCCACCAGAAGGTCGATCGGCCCGAGCTCTCGCTCCGTTTGCTCGACCCATCCCTCGACATCGTCGCGATCTGTGGCGTCGCCAAGGAGAGCGAGTCCGTCGAGCTCATCGGCCACGGCGTGGACCTGCTCGGACGAGCGGCCGGTGACTGCGACCCGCATCCCTGCGTCGGAGAGCTCGCGTGCGATCGAGGCGCCGATTCCGCGGCCGCCTCCGGTCACGAGCGCGACGCCGCGCAACGCGTCAGACGGCACGGGCGATCTCCTCGAGTGCTTCGGGGTTCTCGAGCGTCGAGAGGTCTCCGGGGTCCTGGCCGAGCGCGCGCGCTCGAACTGCGCGCCGCACGATCTTGGCACTGCGCGTCTTTGGCAGTGCAGACACGAAGATGACGCGATCCGGTGCGAACGCTCTACCGAGCTCGTGGGACACGGCTTCCTTCACCTCGGACTCGGTCGCCTCGGCGCCCGGCGCGAGGACGCAGTACAGCCAGGCGACCTCGCCTTTCACTTCGTGCGGAACTCCGATCGCCGCGGCCTCGGCGATCGCAGAGTGGTCGACGGCTGCAGACTCGAGCTCGGCGGGGCCGATCCTCTTGCCTGCGATGTTCAGCGTGTCGTCCGAGCGGCCGTGGAGGAACCAGTAACCGTTCTCGTCGATCGAGGCCCAGTCGCCGTGTGTCCAGACCCCGGAGAATCGGCTCCAATATGTCTCCAGGTAGCGCTCGGGATCGCGCCAGATCCCGCGCGTCATCCCGGGCCACGCTCGCTTGCAGACGAGCTCGCCCACCTGTCCCCGAAGGGGCCGGCCGTGGTCGTCGAAGACGTCCATGTCCTCGCCGAGGGCCGGGAAGCCGACCGAGCACGGCTTCGTCGCGTTCATCATCGTGACGGAGAGGAAGCAGGCACCGACCTCGGTGCCACCGGAGCAGTTGACGATCGGAATCTGGCCTTTGCCGCACACATGCTCGTCGAGCCAGTCGTACGGGCCGCGATTCCAGGGCTCGCCGGTGGTCACCACGGCTCGCAACGACGAAAGTTCGGCGGCCGGATCGCCGTACGGAATCAGCGCTCGCACCAGCGTCGGCGATACCCCCAGCATCGTCACGTGCTCGGCCTCGACAAGAGACCAGACGCGGTCCGACGGCCTATCGGGCGCGCCTTCCATGAAGACGATCGTCGCGCCGCGGGCCATTCCCCCAACCACCGTCCAGGGCCCCATGATCCAGCCCATATCCGTTGCGAAGAGCACGCGGTCTCCGGGCCTGAGATCGGCCTGGTAGGCAGTCTCGCGCGCGATCGAGAGCAGAAAGCCGCCCTGGACGTGAAGCGCGCCCTTTGGCCGGCCGGTCGTCCCCGACGTGTACGCGATCAGGTACGGCGTCTCGCTCTCGACCGGTAGCGCGTCGAGCGTTCCGGGCTCGTCGGCCACGATCTCGTCCCACCAGACGTCCCGCCCGCCCACCATCGGACACGCGACGCCCGCGCGTCGCCAGACGACGACGTGCTCGACTGTAGGCGTGTCGACAAGGGCTTCGTCCAGAGCTTCCTTCATGGGTACGAGCCGTCCACGACGGTATGACGCGTCGGCCGTCACAACGACCTTGGCCTGTGCATCAGCCAATCGCGAGGACACTGCAGGCCCGGCGAAGCCGGAGAAAATGGGTACTTGGATAGCGCCGATGTGGGCGCACGCGTGTGAGGCGATCGCGGCTTCCGGTGCCATCGGTAGGAAGATCCCGACCGCGTCGCCCTCTTCGACGCCGAGCCCGCGAAGCGCCTCGGCGAACCTTCGCACCGCGTGCGAAAGCTCGGCCCAGGAAAGCGACCGTCGGTCCCCCTCCTCGGGTGACCACACCGCGGCTTCTTCGTCCGGTCGCTCGCGAGCCCAGCGATGAACGCAGGCTTCCGCGATGTTCAGCCGTGCCCCGACGAACCAGGTCGTCCACTCGATCCCGCGCGACGCGTCGAGAACGGCGTCCCACTCGCGTGACAGCGGAATCTCGAGATCGGCGGCGACGGCGCGCCAGAACCGGTCGGGCTCGTCGATCGAAACGCGGTGCAGCTCCTCGTAGTCGCTGCACCCGAGAGATGTAGCGAGACGTGTGACGTTTGCGGCCGCGAGCTGGGCGGCGCTCGGCACCCAGCTGTAGCTGTCCGACGCCCGGCTAGTCTCTTCCGAGCTGGTCACGATCGAGGGGAGCGCGTCGACATGAGGGCTGGGATCTTCGCAGAGGAGAACCGCAAGTGGCTCACGCTTGCTGCAGTCTCGTTCGGCCTGTTCATGATCATGCTCGACAACACCGTGGTGAACGTCGCGCTGCCTTCGATCCAGAGCGACTTCGGCGCCGATCTCTCCGAGCTTCAATGGATCGTCACCGGCTATGCATTGACGTTTGCGGCGCTCTTGCTCGTCGGCGGCAAGTTCGCCGACGCCTACGGGCGGAGGAGGATCTTCGTTCTGGGGATCGTCGTCTTCACGCTCGCATCACTTTTCTGCGGCCTCGCTGACTCCTCCGAGATGCTCATTGGGGCCAGGGTCTTGCAGGGCGTCGGGGCCGCGCTCATGAACCCGGCGACGCTCTCGATCATCGCCGCGACGTTCCCGCCTCGCGAGCGTGGAACAGCGATCGGCATCTGGGCCGGCGTCTCCGCGCTTGCGCTGGCCATCGGCCCGCTCGTTGGCGGCCTCATCACCGAACATCTCGACTGGAGCTGGATCTTCTTCGTCAACGTTCCAATCGGGATCGTCGGAATCGTCGCGAGCTACCTCTTCATCGACGAGTCGCGCGACGAGACGCACGTGCGTCTCGACCTGCCTGGGTTGACGACATCGGCAGTGGGCCTCTTCGCGCTGACGTACGGCCTCATCGAGGCCAACACGTACGGCTGGAGCTCGACGCGGATCATCGGCTCGTTCATGCTCGCAGGCGTCTCGCTCGCTGCGTTCGTCCTCCTCGAACGTCGTCAGCGTGACCCGATGCTTCCGCTCGAGCTGTTCCGAAGTGGGACGTACACCGGTGCGAACCTCGTCGTGCTGCTTGTCGCACTCGCGATGTTCGGGGTGTTCTTCTTCGTCTCCCTGTACATGCAGAACATCCTGGGTTACTCCCCGGTGCAGGCGGGCGCCGCGTTCCTTCCGATGACGATCTTGATCATCCTGGTCGCGCCCGTTGCCGGAAAGACGAGCGATCGCATCGGCTCACGTGGCCTGATGACGGCTGGAATGGTGTTCATCGCTGTCCAGCTCATCATGTTCTCGCGGCTGAGCGCTGATGCCTCGTTCTGGGATCTCTTCCCCGCGCTCATCGTCGGCGGCCTGGGCATGTCCTTGACGATGACCCCGAGCGCAGCCGCAGCGACGCGAAGCGTTGCGGTCGATAAGGCGGGCGTGGGCTCGGCCGTGCTCAATAGTGCGCGCCAGGTTGGCGGGACGATGGGAATCGCGATCATGGGCGCGATCATGGCCGCACAGGTCGGCGCCGAGCGCACACCCGAGGCGTTCATGCGCGGGTTCGAGAGCGCTCTCCTCGTCGCGGCGGGAATCGCAGTCGTGGGCGCAATTGTCGCGTTTACCCTCGTGCGCCCGCACGACGGCGCGGGGGCCGCGCCTGGGCGTGTCGCGCCCGAGCCGGTCGCCTAGGACCTTGAGTAGTTGCCACCTTCCAGTGGCCGAAGGGCGATTTATTCACCCGTAGGCCAAGAACGGCTTGCGGGTGCACGGCGATAGGGAAGGGGCACGTGGGGGAAGCCGCAGGTTTCACCCACAAGAAAAACGCCCCCGGCTGCGGCTCCGGGGGCGTTTCCGTTCGAGGCGACCCCTTTCCGGAGCGGTGAGCCGGAGATTCGTGGCTCTGCGGCCCAGCCACGCTCTTCCTGTGCTCACCGGCGGATCCGGCGGTGGTGCCCGCGCATCCGATCTGGCGTCCGATCGGTTGCGGTGTGGGCCTGACTATAGGAGCCGTGTCCGAAAAAGTCAAGTAGCCCGGTCAAGTGATTTCAGCTAAAGTTACTTGACTCTAAACGGGTAGTCGCACATCCCCCACCGGGGGGAGCGCGACGAGGCAGGACTCCGAGTTCACTGAAATGGGCATGATCGAAACCGCCGCTACATCACCGCCCGCTGCCGGCTCACGCCTCGGCGAGCGCGTGCGTGCTCTACGCGTCTCCGCAGGCCTCACGCAGACGGAGCTCGCGGGCGAGCGCTTCTCGAAGGAGTACATCAGCCAGATCGAGCGCGGCAAGACCCGCCCGACCGACTCGACCATCGCATGGCTCGCAGATCAGCTCGGAGTAGACGCAGCGCTGCTTTCGTCGGGCGTCTCCACTGAGGCGCGCACGAAGGTCGAGGCGATGCTGGCCCGCGCCGAGGCTCTTTCAGAGGCGAATCAATACGAGGAGGCGATTGAGTCCTACCGCGAAGCACGTCCGAGCGTTGACGAGAGCGGCGCCGCGGCGTTGGAGCTTCGGGCGCTGTCCGGTGAGGCATGGGCGCTCCAGGAGTCGGGTGACGTGCGGGGTGCGATCGATCTCCTGCAGCGGGCGCGAGGACTCGCAGAGCGGGCGGAGTTCTCCGACGTCGATCGCGCCGATGTGCTCTTCCGACTGGCGGTGTGCCGGTACAAGCTTTCGAGCACCTCGACGGCGATCGCTCTCTTCGGCGAAGCTCTCGAGCTCGCTGAGCGCTCGGGGCTCCCGTGCGATCTGCTTCGGTCCGACATCCTGCAGCGGCGGTCGCGCTGCTATCGGCGGCTGCGCGATTACGTCGCTGCGCGCGACGACGTCGAGCGCGCGCTGGAGCTCGCGCAAGACCTGGGCGACCGCGCGTCGATCGCCAATGCGTACTTCCAGGCGTCGTTGGTGTCGCAGCGCCAGGGTCACTATGTCTTGTCACGCAGCTACGCGCAGCGTGCGAAGGAGCTGTACCAGCAACTGAACGACGAGCGAAACGTCGGCCGGTTGCTGCTCATGCTCGGCGGTCTCACGCTTCTCCTGGGAGATGAGGAGCATGCCGTCGAGCACCTGAAGGCGTCCTATCTACGGGCGCTCGACACCGATTCCCCCGCGGACGCCGCACAGGCGCTCGAGGGTATAGCCAGGGTTCATCTGAACCGTGGCGAGTACGACCAGGCGGACGAGCTCGCTCGCAAGTCGCTCGCTCTTCTGCAGGGTCGGGAGGACTACCTGCACGAAGTCTGTCCGTCGCAGCTCGTACTGGGACGAGCGCTGTTGGAGCGCGGCCGGCTTGAAGAGGCGGAAGAATGCTTCCGGGCGGCTGATGCGGCTGCTGAGCAGTTGGCGTCGATCAGCCACCGGACGGAGGCGTGGGTCGCACTGGGGGACCTCGCGGCACGTCGTGGACAAGACCGCGAGTCCGCACGTCTCTACCGGAACGCCGCTGAGGCGCTCCAGGAAATCCGCTTCTAAGAGAGGAGGACGCCATGAAGGCACGACTGATGCTCCTGCTTGTCAACCTTGCGTTGCTAGCGGCTTGGCTCGGGCACTACGGGCTCGACCGCTCCTGGCCCGACGGGAACTAGCGAACCCACGGCTAGACTCGGGCGGGTATGCGTCCCGCTGTGGCACTGACCGTCTCGTCGTGCCTGCTCCTCGCTGGCTGCGGTGGATCGGGCAGCGATACGACGACGACTGTCGGTGGCCCAGGCGGGGGCATGACTCTCGAGGAGCTTTGGCGCGCTCCCGGCGACGACGTCGCGATGATCGCGGGGACAGCGAATCACGAGCCCGGAAACGTCCGCGTCTCGTTTCTCGTCGTCGATGCCGAGGGTCAACTGGTCACGCTTCCGACGGCGCGCGTGTGGGTCGCTGACGGCCTCGCCGCGCAGCCGTTCCTCGAATCGAGCGCGAAACTCGAACGTATCGGGGTTCCGGGAGGAGATGTCGCTGATGCAAGCCACATCTACGTGGCCCACCTCAAGCTCGATCACCCCGGGAAGTACTGGCTCCTTGCCGAGCCGGAAGGCGGCGCAACGAAGGTGCAGGCTCTCGGTAACGTCGTCGTAGCGAAGAAGGACCCCGCTCCGGACATCGGTGATCCGGCGATCGCGTCGAACAATCCCACGATCGCGTCCACCGGCGGCAACTTCCCGAAGCTCACGACCCGCACCCCGCCCGACGCGTCGCTCCTCGAATACTCGATCGCGGACTCGCTCGAGGCCAAGGTGCCTTTCGTCGTCACGTTCTCAACCCCGAAGTTCTGTTCCAGTCGGACGTGCGGCCCGGTCGTCGATGTCGTCGAAGAAGTCGCGAGCCGCTTCGAGAGCAGCGGCATTCGTTTCATCCACGTCGAGGTGTACGAGGGCAACGATCCGGCGAAAGGGTACAACCGCTTCGTGCAGGAGTGGGGGCTCACGACTGAGCCGTGGACGTTCGTTGTCGATCGCACGGGCAAGATCGTCGAGCGCTACGAGGGCCCCGTCTCGGTCAATGAGCTCGAGCAGGCTGTGCGCGAGAAGCTGCACGGCTGAGCTGCGAGAGAGCCTTGGTACCCTCGACCCGAGACTACGAAGGAGGGGCGGTATGAGCGTCTCCACGACGAACCCACTCGTGACGATCGATTGGCTGGCCGAGCATCTTGGCGAACCCGGTCTGATCGTCGCCGAGGTGGACGAGAATCCTGAGCTCTACGAGGAAGGGCACATTCCCGGCGCGGTGAAGCTGCACTGGAGGGACGATCTCCAGGATCCGCTCGTGCGCGACGTCGTGTCGAGCGGGGCATTCGAGCAGCTCATGGGCGAGCGGGGTATCGGGAATGACACCACCGTTGTGCTCTACGGCGACAAGAACAACTGGTTCGCCGCCTATGCGTACTGGTATCTGAAGGTCTTCCGCCACGAGGACGTCCGTCTCCTCGATGGCGGACGTCAGAAGTGGATCGAAGAGGGCCGCGAGTTGACGGCCGCCTCGTCCACGCCGACTCCGGTCGTGTATACGGCGAAGGATCGCGACGAGTCGATCCGGATCCGTCGCGACGAGGTGCTCGCTGGGCTCGATTCACCCGAGGTCGCTCTGGTAGATGTGCGCAGCCCTCAGGAGTTCGCGGGCGAGCTCATGGCGCCGCCCGGGTACGAGCAGGAGGGGGCGTCGCGAGCGGGGCACATCCCCGGTGCCCAGTCGATTCCGTGGGCGACCGCGGTTCGAGACGACGGCACCTTCAAGGCCCTCGACGAGCTACGCGACATCTATGCCGCGAAAGGCATCACTCCGGAAAAGGAGATCCGAGCGTACTGCCGTATCGGCGAGCGCTCAGCGCACACGTGGTTCGTCCTCCAGGAGCTCCTCGGCTACGACAACGTCCGTAACTACGACGGCTCGTGGACCGAGTGGGGAAACCTCGTCGACGTGCCGATCGAGCGCTGACGCCGCAGGCTAGCGGGCGTTTGTGAACTCGCTCAGACGTCGTCACCGATGCGCTCGATGACGATGTTGGGAACGCGCGCGTTGGGGCTCAGATTCAGCACCGTCCGAGCGAGTTCCGCGACGTCTTCGGGCTGAATCTGCTCTTCGACCGCGATGCCGGTCCATTCGGTCATTCGAGTCGCCACGAATCCGGGTGAGATAGCGGTCGCGCGGACTCCGTGCACGGCCTCCTCCCGGTTGAGTGAGTTCGTGAACGAGATCAGCGCGGCCTTCGTCGCGCCGTAGACGGCCAAGCCCGGGGTTGGGATCGTTCCGGCGATCGACGCGAGCGTGATGATGTGTCCGCGCGATGCTCGGAGGAGCGGGAGCGCCTCGCGCGTCACGACGAGAGTCCCGAGCAGATTCACGTCGAGCTGGAGAGTGATCCGCTTCGTGTCGAGCGTCGCGATATTCCCGCCGATTCCGACGCCGGCGGAGTTCACCAGCACGTTTAACCCTCCGAACTTCTCCGCGTGCGCAGCGACGACCCGCACGCACTCGTCGGCGTCGCCCAGGTTCGCAGCAACTGCGTACGCGCCGAGCTCACGTGCGGCCTCCTCGAGCGGCTCCGGGCGGCGCGCGACGAGGGTGAGGTCGTAACCCTCGGTTCGCAGCATTCGAGCGAGCGCGAGCCCCAGCCCGGACGATCCTCCGGTTACGAGCGCAGACGGCATGGCCGGAGTATCTCTGAACGCAAGGCGTGGCGTCCTGCTTCTGACGACGATGAGTCGCTCAGATCCCGCGGCCGAAGGGCGATTCACTCGCCCGTAGGCCAAACGGGGCCCGATCGGTCGCTGCGCAGGGAAAAAGGGGGGTCGGCGGGCGGAAACATCGTTTCCCCCGCCAGAGAAGTCAGCGGCCGCCGAGGGGGCGGCGGCCGCTGTGTCAGGGGGAGAGGAGAAGGGGATGGATCTCTCCGCACCGTTTGTTCTTCGTCGCGGGTCGTTCCCCTTCCACCTACAGTTGACGCGTGGAGACCGTTCCGCTTACGTCGCTCGCGCGCGCTGGCGGATGCGCGGCCAAGTACGCGGCTGGGCGGCTCGAGACCGTCCTCGCCGGGCTCTTGCCGGCCGAAGCCGAGGATCTCCTCGTCGGCCTCGATCCAGCGGATGATGCTGCGGTCTATCGCCTCGACGCTGACCGGGCGATCGTGTTCACGGTCGACTTCTTCCCACCGCTCGTCGACGATCCGCGCACATTTGGGGCAATCGCTGCCACGAACGCACTTAACGACGTCTTCGCTATGGGAGGTACGCCGCTTCTCGCACTTTCGATCGCTGCATTTCCCGAAGAGCTCCCGACGGAGATGCTCGGAGAGATTCTCGCCGGGGCGGATGAGCGTGTTCGTGCAGCCGGGGCGATCCTCGTCGGAGGTCACACGATTCGTGACGATGAGCCGAAGTACGGATTGGCCGTCGTCGGAACCGTTCATCCAGACGCTGTCTGGCCGAAAGCAGGCGCAAAGCCGGGCGACGTCCTCTTTCTCACGAAACCTCTCGGAACCGGCATCGTGCTGCAGGCCGTGCGCGACGGCGTGGCACCCTCCGGTTCGCTCGATGCGGCGGTCGCCTCGATGGTCGAGCTCAACAAGGCCGCGGCCGACACGCTCCGGCCGTTCGCACCGAACGCCGTGACCGACGTCACGGGCTTCGGGTTGCTCGGACATACGCACGAGCTCGCGTCGCGGAGTTGTGTGCGTGCCGTTCTGGACGCAGCAGCTCTTCCGCCTCTCCCGGGCGCGCTCGAGCTCGCGCAGAACGGCGTTCGGACAGGTGGCGACCGCCGGAACCGCGAGTACGCGGGGCCGCACGTCGAAAGCTCCGCGGATGCTGCGCTCGAGGCTCTCGCGTATGACCCGCAGACTGCCGGCGGCCTGCTCGTCTCGATACCTGCTGAGCGGGCTGCGGTCCTCGAGGCGACGCTCTCGGCCGAAGGTGTGCCTATCCGTCGGATCGGGCAGGTTGAAACCGGTGCAGGCATCGTCCTCGCGGGATGAGAGTTGGCGTCATCCGAGGGCTCGTGCTGTCCTCGCGAGGGTTCCTCCGGCTGGCTGTCGCATCGTGCATCGCCCTTTTCCTCGTCGTCACGTCCGGCGCCTTCGTGCGGCTGACGGGTTCCGGGCTCGGATGCGAGAACTGGCCAAGCTGCGGCGACAAGCCGTACCCGGAGCAGGGGTTTCACGCATTCGTCGAGTTCGGTAATCGGATGGTCGCGCTCGTCGGAATCGTCCTCACGCTCGTCACGTGGCTCGCCTCGCGGAAGGTGGTGGGCCTCTCGCGTTACGCGAAATGGGCGGCGCTCGGCGCGTTCCTCGTCGCTGCTGCTCAGATACCGATGGGGGGAGTCACGATCGCGCTCGATCTCCATCCGCTTGCGGTATTGACGCACTTTCTGCTAGGACTGGCCGTTGTCGCCCTCTCCGCGATCGTCGTACTCGAGGCTTGGAGTCTCGTCGCGGGTCCGGCCCTGCCCGCGGGGCCGCGGTGGCTGCGCCAGCTCGTCAGCTGGGTCGGGCTCCCCATGTGCGCTGTACTCGTGGTCACAGGCGCGGTCGCCACCGCCTCAGGTCCACACCCGGGCTCGAGCGACGATGTCGACCGACTCGGCATTGCCATCACGGAGACGGTCTACGTCCACGTACGAGTCGCCGCAGTATTCGGAATCGGCGTTCTGGTGGTCGGCGTGCTGCTCTGGCGACTGCGGCACAGCTACCCGGGCATCGTTCGGCTCTGGAGTTTCCTGCTCGTCGCGCTCGTCGCGCAGGCAGTCCTCGGTGAGGTCCAGTACCGAAGCGCGCTGCCCTGGGGGCTCGTGCTCGTCCACGTCTTCCTTGCGGCGATGATCTGGACGCTGAGCCTGGCCCTCGCCTATGTGCTCTGGCGCCCGCCTGCGGCCTTAGCCCGGCAGTAGGCTTGCTGGCGTGCCCGACGAGCTTCGAATCTACGAGCGACCGACGCTCGAGCGGCCCGTCCTCATCGGTGCCTTCAGGGGTTGGAACGACGGCGGCCAGGCGGCGACGCTCGCGGTCGGTTATCTCGCCAGGCTGTGGGGCGCCAAGAAGTTCGCGGACATCGATCCCGAGCTCTTCGTCGACTTCCAGGCGACCCGGCCAATGGTGTCTCTCGAAGGGGGAACCACACGGAAGATCGAGTGGCCCGAGAACACGCTCTACTGCGCGCCCATTCCGGGGGCCGGCCGCGATGCGGTCTTGCTCGTAGGGGTCGAGCCGAACTACCGCTGGCGCACGTTCAGCGAGCTGATAGCCAATCTGGCCCGTGATCTCGGCGTCGAGCTCGTCGTGACCCTGGGCGCGCTGCTTGCCGACGTCCCACATACGCGACCCTCACCCGTGACCGGTGCAGCGACCGATCCACAACTCGTCGACGAGCTCGGCCTACAGCTCTCGCGCTACGAAGGCCCGACCGGGATCGTCGGTGTGTTGCTCGACGCCTGCCGGGGCGCCGCCATCCCCTCCGTCAGCCTGTGGGCGGCCGTTCCGCACTACGTCCAGCTCGCGCCGAGCCCGCGGGCAGCAAGGGCGCTGTGCGAGCGACTCGCAGGCGTTCTCTCCACCGAGATCGACATCGGAGAGCTCGCCGAAGCCGAAGCCGAGTATGTCGAGCAGGTGTCTCAGGCCGTAGCGACCGATGCCGATACGGCTGCGTACGTCGAGGAGCTCGAGCATCGAGCCGACTCGCTGGACTGGCTCGAAGACTCCGGGAGTCTCCCGTCCGGCGATGCGCTTGCCGCCGAGATCACGCGCTTTCTGCGGGATCGCGAGACGAACGGAGACGGCGAACCAGAGACCGGCGGGCCGGGCTAGCGGCCTTACGCCGCGTCTACGGACGACTCGGGGTTCACGGGGTCGTTCGACGGCTCGCCGACCAGCGTGATCGGCTCGGAGGGTTCGTCGCTGTCCCCTGCGGCCTCGAGCGTAGCCTCGACCGGCTGACGTTCACCCTGCGCGGGGCCCCTTCGCTTTCGCCGCCGTCGGCGGGACTTCCGTGCGGTGAGCTTGGGCGCGGGGAGGTTGTCCGCTAGCGCGGTCGCAATCTCGCCCGTCGTCCCGAGCTCTTCCCGTGCTTTGTCCAGTGCGGCATTCGCACGAGGTGTGTAGCCGTCGGCTGAGGCCAAGAGCGCGGCACCTACCGGAAGAGGCATTGCACCGGCCACCTGGACGAGACGGTTGACGTTTTCCTCGTGGCGATACCCGCGCGAGTTTGCTGCCGCTCCCAGAAGTCGCTTGGCCTCTGGGAACTCCGTCGAGACGCGCCGGTCCTGAACCTTCCGCGTCGTTCGCGCCAGTTTCCACGTCCACCGAGCGAGGATCTGATCCGGTGCTGCAGGCTTGCCCTCGCCGATTGCGCGGAGGAGTACGCGAACACCCGCGGAGCGGTCCTTCTCCCACGTGGGCGCCTGGGTGACCAGCGTGACGAGGTCGTCGAAGTCTGCGCGGTCGACAGGGGTCGCCACCCGGTCGAGGAGTGCGGTCATGCGCAGACGGCGGTTGGGGTTCTCGGCAGCACACGTCGCGAGAAACTGTTCGAGCGCGCCTTTGTTCGCTCTTCCCTCTGCGAACTTGCGCGCGAACTCGGCGCGCTGATCGAATCGGATCTGGCGGCCTGCGATGGTCGCCCAGAAGCGCTGCTCGTCGTCGTCCAGATACTTCGGGTCGATCCGCTGCCACTCGCGCTGGATCACGGCGAGCCGGCGTCCGACGTCGGGCGTCACCGGAACGAGCCATGGGACCGGCGAGAGCTTGCGCCGCGCGCGGCGCTGCTGTCGTCGACGCGGTGCTGGAGTCACCCGCGCGCCCTCGCGGTAGAAGTCCGCGTCGAGGAGGGCGTGCAGTGAGACGACGCGATCGTTGTGTGTCGAGCCCTTGGGCACGAAGTCGACCACGATGCCGGCCTCCTTGCGCGGGTGCATCCGCATGATCCGGCCTATCCGCTGCTGGTACACGCGGCGCGACGCCGTCGGCGCGAGGTGGAAGCAGACGGTTGCCCGCGGTGAGTTCCAGCCTTCCGCGAGGAGCTGCGCGTTGATGAGGACGTTGATCTCGCCGCGCTCGTAGGCTGCGAGCGTCTCGGCGAGCCGCGCCGGAGGTGTCTTTCCGGAGACCGCCTCCGCCTTGAGACCTGCAGCGCGGAACTCCTGCGCCAGGTTGTAGGCGTGCGCCACACCGGCCGCGTAGACGATGCCCGGCGTCGTTCCGAAGCGCTCGCGGTAGAGGCTCGCAGCGGCCTGGTTGAGCGCCTCGTGGTCGAGAGCTGCGGCAAGAGCGCGCTCCTCGAAGTCGCCTCCAACGATCGGGACGGAGTTGATAGCAGCCGCAGGAGGCACCCGAAGGTTGCGCAGCGGCGCGATGAGCCCGCGCCGCGCGGCGTCGCTCAGGGGGAGGTCGTCGACCGAGGCCGGGAAGACGTCGGAGACCTGCTTGGCAATGAGCTGCTCGGTCGCTGTCATCCCGATGTAGAGCGGCTCGTGGAAAGCGCGGATTGCACCGCTCGTCTTCTCTCCGAGAGCCGTATGCGCCTCGTCGCAGAGGACGAGGTCGTACGTCTCGCGGTCAAGCTCGCTCCCGTGGCGTGCGAACCAGGCGTATGTCTGGATCGTTATCGGGTTGTCACGTGGCGAGTCCGTTCCCGTGAGGACGGCGGGGGCAAAGCGATCCGCGTAACCCTCGGTCGTGAGATCGCGCGTGAACTGAGAGACGAGAAGCCGGCGGTGCGTGAGAATCAGCACGCCGAGACCGCGTGCGGCCTCGACGAATCCCGCGGCGGCGATTGTCTTCCCGGAGGCCGTCGGATGGCGAAAGCGGTAGCGACGAACTGCGCCTGGATCGTCGCCACTGAAGCCGGTTGCGAGATCCCTCTCTTCGATGAAGCCGGCGTCGTAGTCGTCGTCGGCCTCCTCGTCGATCTCGGCCTCGGCCACGACACCATTCCCGCTTCCATTCCCGTTTCCGTTCTCTTCAGCCGAGCGCTGCGTCGCAGCGATGAGCTCGGCGAGCATCCCGGCCAGCGCGTCGACCTGATGACGCCGAAGCTCGGTTCCTGCGGCTGTGCGCGAAGGGTTCTCCGTCAAGACTCGTTCGAGTCCGAGCATCAGCCCATAGCGAACCTTCCAGCGCCGGGAAGGGCGCTTCAGGCCGGCGTCGATCTCGGCGATCGCGTCGTCGAGCGCAGCTCGCCTCGCAGTGCCGGGACCGAGTGCGGCGAGGACGTCCTCGTCAGGCTGCAGGAACGGCTCGCCGACCCAAGCCTCGGCGCGATCGGCCGCGGCAGTCAGGTTCTCTGGGGTGTCCGACGTCAGCGTCGGGATGGTCGTAGCCTCGTGCATTCACGCAGCACGTACTTTCGTGCCGCTCCTTCCGAAGAGTTGACGCTCGCCCGATTACGGGTGAGCCGTACCGGCAGAGCATACCTCAGAGCTCGGGCGGACTCGCGCCCACCGTCCTACCCAGGGACTCCAGAGAGCTCGGCTAGCGGTCGGCCGACCACGCGTTGCGAGACCCCAGTTTGGTCGAGGTGCTTCGTGATCCCACCCAGCCAGAACGGATAGCCGGCCCCGAGGATCAGGCACGTGTCGACGTCCGCGGCCTCCGCGACGACGCCTTCCTCGATCATGTGCCGGGCCTCGTCAGCCATCGCTTCGAGCACGGCCTCGTGGATCTCGTCGACAGTCCGTGGAGCGTGCTCGACGACGACGGGCTCGCCTCCTGTGGCCAGACTCTCGAGGGTCGCCGAAAGCGGGAACCGGTCTGGCCAAGCCTCGTGGAGCGTATGTCGGACGTGGTTCGCCACCTTCGGGCCGACGAGCTGGAGGAGCACCGACGGCGCCATCGGCAGCCCGAGCCGAAGAACTGCCTCGTCGGTTTCGTCCACCGTGTTCCCGTGGTCGAGGGCGTCGGTGATCACGGATCCCTGGCGGGCGAGCAGCCTGTTCACGACGAACGCAGGCGCGTCGCGAACGAGCACTCCGCGCTTGCGCAGCTTCCCCGTGACCGCCCAGGCGGTCGCGAGCGTGACGTCATCCGTCTCCGGCGTCCTGACGAGCTCGACGAGCGGGAGAACGGCGACCGGGTTGAAGAAGTGCATCCCCACGACTCGCTCGGGGTGCTCGAGATCTGCGCCCATCTTCCTGACCGACAGCGAGGATGTGTTCGTAGCGAGAATGCATTCCGGGGAGACGACTCGCTCGAGCTCCTCGAAGACCTCCTTCTTGACGCGCATTTCCTCGTACACGGCTTCGAGCACGAAATCGCAGCCTGCGAAAACTTCCCACTCCGTCCCGCCCGAGACGAGTGAGCTCAGGAAGCGGGCCTTTGCCTCGCCGATGCGCCCCTTGCGAGTCAGCTCGTCGAGCTCACCGGCGATCCAAGACTTGGCGTCGTCGACCTGCTCCTGCGTGAGATCTCTGAGAACGACCGGTACTTCGAGCCGGCGGAGCGCCAGCAACGCGAGCTGACGCGCCATGAGACCTGCGCCGACGATGCCGATCCGCTGGACACGTCTCGGCTCGGCGTCGGGGATGCCGACGCCGCGTTTTGCCCGGCGCTCGACGAGGTTGAAGGCGTACACCGAGGCCTGGGCCTGCGGCCCGGGGAGGAGCTCCGCGAGCGCGTCCTCCTCTGCGCGATAGCCCTCCTCGAGCGACCAGCTTGCCGCGCCTTCGATCAGATCGAGCGCCCGGTCGGCGCCCGGGCGGCGCCGTGGACCTGGCCGTCGAGACGGGCTCGCGCCTTGCGGCACACCTCTGCGACGTCGGAGAGGTCGGCCCGTGGACGGCGTTTGCCCACGCCTGCCTCGATCTTCTGGATGAGCATGGCGAGCGACTCGTCGAGGAACTCGACGGGCTCGAGCAGCTCGTCGGCGAAGCCGGCCTCGAACGCTTGCTGCGCCGACAGCATCCGGTTCTGGCGGAGTGGGTTCTCGACGATGAACTTCACGGCCCGCTCGGCGCCGATCAGCTGTGGGATGACCTGCGTCCCACCCCAGCCAGGAATGAGACCGAGGAGAACCTCTGGGCAGGCGAAGTGGCGGACGGACGAGGAGATCGTGCGGTAGTCGCAATGAAGCGCGATCTCGACGCCGCCCCCAAGAGCAGCGCCGTTTATCGCCGCCAAGGTGATGAACGGAAGCTCCCGGATTCGGCCGAACAGCTCGTGTCCCGCCGCCCCGCCGAGACGCGCCCGCTCCGGCGTGATCTCGCCGAACTCTTCGATGTCTGCACCGACGGCGAAAACGAACGGCTTGCCCGTCAGGAGGAGACCGCGCCAGTCGGGCGTCCCCAGCTGTTCGAGGACGTCCTCGAGCGAGCGAAGGGCGTGCTCGCCGAACGTGTTCGGCTTTGTCCAGTCCTCGCCGTTGTCCATGGTCACGAGTGCGATGTGTCCTGCGGGACTCTCGATCCGCCGGAGCTTGAACTGGGTGGGCGGACTAGGCATCGTTCTGGAGGTTCTCCCAGAGGATGGCCGCTCCCATGCCGAGCCCGATGCAGAGCGCGGTGAGGCCATAGCGGGCTTCCTGGTTGTCGCGGAACCCGCGGGCCAGCTGTGCCATGAGACGCACACCCGTCGCTGCGAGCGGATGACCACAGGCGATCGCTCCGCCGTACGCGTTGAGTCGTGGATCGTCGGGTCCGATCCCGACTCCTTCGCACCAGCTCAAGACCTGCACGGCGAACGGCTCGTTCACCTCGAAGAGACCGATGTCGGCCATGGTCAACTCGGCCCGCTCGAGCACCTTGTGGGTCGCCGGCACTGGGCCGAGGCCCATCAACTCGGGCTCCACGCCTGCGTAGGCGAAGCCGACGAGGCGCATCTTCGGAGCGAGCCCGATCTCGTCCGCGGCATCTGCCGAGGCGATGAGCGCGGCCGTGGCCCCGTCGGTGAGCCCGGCGGAGTTTCCGGCCGTTACACGACCGCCCGCGCGGAAGGGTGTCCGAAGGCCGGCGAGCGCCTCCATCGTCGTCTCCGGCCGCAGGAACTCGTCCCGCGCCGCGACGGTCCAGCCGTCGTCGGTGAAGACGGACATGGGGACGACGATCTCGTCCATGATGCCCTCGTCCCAGGCCGCGCCTGCCTTGCGCTGGGACTCGACCGCATACGCGTCGGCGTCCTTCTTGGTCAGGTACGGGAACGCGTCGTGGAGGTTCTCGGCAGTCTGACCCATCACGGCGGCCGACTCGTCGACGATTTGCTCGGCGATGAAGCGGGGGTTGAAGTCGACGTCCTCGCCCATCGGATGGTGGCCCATGTGCTCGACGCCACCGACGAGAACGAAGTCAGCGGCGCCCATCGCGATCTCGCCGGCGCCGGCCGTTGTCGCGGTGAGCGCACCCGCACACATGCGGTCGACGGCGAATCCCGGCACAGACTTCGGGAGGCCGGCAAGCAGCGCGACGTCGCGGCCGAGCGTCAGCCCTTGGTCGCCGACCTGTGCCGTGGCTGCGAAGACGACGTCGTCGATCTTCTCGGGCGGCAGCTGTGGGTTTCGCCGGAGAACCTCGCGTACGGCCTTGACCGCCATGTCGTCGGCGCGTGTCTTCGCGAAATATCCGTCCGGAGTCGCCCGCCCGAACGCCGTGCGAACGCCGTCGATGTAAACCACTTCTCGGAGCTCGGCCATGCGGAGACGATACTTCCAGGTGCGATGCCTGACTGGGAGGAACGCGCGACGCAAGCGCGGGAGCGCTTCGAGGACGGGTTGGCCCGCCTGCCAGACGAGCGCGACGAGCGGCAGCGTCAGCTCACTCGCATGGGAAACGCGGGGGGCTCTCGTTGCTCATGGTCGGGCGTCGAGAGGAGGGCGACACGTGGCTGCTCCGCGCTGCTGACACATACCGCGAGAGTTGGCCGGACGCCCCTCCCGGGAGCTGGGGGAGGCCGATCGGGGCGATGAAGTCCCGGCTGATCGCTGGTGACCTCGGCGGTGCTCGGAACGACGCTCGCTGGGCGCTCGACGCGGGCGCGGCCGAGTCCGAGAGCTCGATCGGCCGATACGCCGCTGCGCTCGCCCAGCTCGTGCTCGGCGAGGACGCACGGGCCGGCGAGCTGACTGCGACGCTCACAGACGCGGAGACCATTCCGGCAGCCGACGCCGACTCGCTCGCCGCACTCGCTGCCGGGGACGACGTGGCCTATGAGAGCGGGATCCGAGCGCTCGTGGCCGACTTCGAGGCGCGAGCGGAGTTCCTGGAGGACATCACGGTCGCCGACACCGTGCTTGCATTCCAGGTGCTCGCCGCCCAGCGTCGGCTGGCCGTGTTGCTCCGTTCGCCGCTGCTGGCTCGCTGAGGGACAATCCTGCTGTGGAGTCCGAGACTCGCTATGCCCGAAGCGGCGACGGAGCTCAAGGGCGTGCCGGGCGAGTGGCGCCTGTTCGCGGTCGAGCGCTTTGCGAGTAACTCGGCGGAATCTAGAGTTCCGCAGGTGCCCGAGTTGCCCCTGACCGGCGGCTGCCTTTGCGGCGGTGTGCGCTTCGACGTCCGCGAAGCTCCGGTCTCGGCGAGCTACTGCCACTGCACACGCTGTCAACGACGGACGGGAACGGGCGCGTCCGCGCAAGCGCACATCGTTCCCGGCTCGCTGTCGGTCACCTGCGGTGAGGAGCTGCTTCGAGCGTTCGAGCCGGCGGACGGCTTCGCCAAGGTCTTCTGCTCGGCTTGCGGATCCCAGCTCTGGAGCCGCAATCCACAGAATCCGGCCGCGCTTTCCGTCCGCATGGGCGCCTTCGACTCGGATTCCGGAGTCAGGCCGAGCGTTCGCCAGTTCACGGCGTACGCCGCCGAGTGGGAGCCCATTCCGGACGACGGCCTGCCGCGCCACCCGGAGCGACGCCCGCCGGACGCCTGAGCGCCGCGGTTACTGCTCGCCGGCGGCGAGCTCGCGCGACCGCACCATCGCCGCCTGGATCGCATTGAAGAAAGCAGCTCGCACGCCCGCCATCTCGAGCTCCCTGATCGCTGCAATCGTCGTTCCACCCGGGGAGGTCACCATCTCGCGCAACTCCACTGGATGCATCTTCTCGTCGCGCAACTGCTTCGCCGTACCGAACATGGTCTGGACGACGAGCTGCGTCGAGATCTCCCGCGAGAGACCCAGCAGGATTCCCGCCTCGATCATGGCTTCGGCGAGGAGAGCGAAGTACGCAGGCCCGGAGCCGGACACGGCCGTGATCGCGTCCATCGACGCTTCCGAGACGCGCACGACTGCGCCCAGGTGGGCGAGCGCTTCCTCCGCGAGGTCGAGATGCTCGTCTCCCGCATGCGCACCCGCGCAGAGCCCGGCGATTCCCTCGTGGACGGTCGAAGGTGTGTTCGGCATCGCGCGAACCACGGGAACCCCAGGGGAGAGCCGACTCTCGATCCTCGCGGTGGGGATCGCCGCCGCGACGGACAGCACGGTCTGCTCGGGGAGGATGAGGCCGCCGATCTCGCCGAGAAGCACGTCGATGTCCTGCGGCTTGACCGCGATCACGACGAGCGCCGCGCCTGCGGCAGCGTCGTGGTTCGAGAGCGTTGCGTCGATGCCATGGCGCTCACGTAGCTCCGCGACGCGCTCTGCGCGCCGCCCAGTCGCGGCGATCTCGCTGGGCTCCCGCCAACCTGACGAGAGGAGTCCGGAGATGAGTGACTCCCCGATACGACCAGCACCGAGAATCGCGATCTTGCGCCCGTCGACCATCGGCGAAGTGTAGGCCGGGCTGCTACGCAGCGTGGGTTGCGCGGGTACGAACGAGATGTGCACGATCCGCGCTCGCGCCCGGGATCAGTCCTTGCTTGAACCCCTGCAGGAGGAACATGCTCGCCAGTCCTTGCCACTCGCCGTACGGCTCGAGCAGGTCTGCCGTTTCCTCCGGCTCGGGCCAGCGGCCTCGCAGCGATGCCAGGAGCTTCACGAGCCCGAGGTCCGCGACGAGGCCTGCGTCATAGCGGCCGAGACCTTGGAGCGAGATGACGCCGACTGTCCAGGGGCCGACCCCGCGCTCGCGGCCAAGGCGAGCCAGGGCAGTATTCGAGGACTGCTTCAGACCCTCCAGATCGAGAGTGCGAACGAGGCGTGTCAGGGTGCTCGCGCGGCTCCCGGCGAGCCCGCACTTGGCCAACGCGGCCGGCGACAGCCGGGCAAGCACCTCGCGTGTCGGCGGATCCTCGCCGCTCGATCTGATTACTGCCCGCTCGATCTCGAGCGCGCGACCGGCTTGAATGAGCTGCCCGCAGATCGCGCGCAGCGCCGCGTGCGCGACTGTCGCCTTCCGCCGCGGGCGAAGCCCGCGAAGAACACGCGTCGCCGGGCCGAGCAGAGGGTCCCGCGAGAACCGTCGATGGAACTCGCTGGTGTCGTCGTCGAGCGCGAGCATGAATCGCGCTTCCTCGATCGCGCGCTCGCACGATGCGCGCACGAGAATGCGCCCGTCTTGCAGCTGAACCGCGGAGGCCCAGCGTCCGTCGGGCATTCGGCCCTTCCATGCTGCGCCGGCGGTCAGCTTCAGCGAGTAGAGACCGGCCGGCTCGAGCGTTGCTTCGACCACCACGGCAGCCTACTGGCGTCCCCGGACCGGATACTTACGCGGTGCGGCTCGTCGATCACGTCTCCCTGCGCTCTCGCAGGCGAAAGCTCAGGCTCTTCCTCGAGGAGCTTCATCCGACTGCGGAGACCTCGGTACTGGATGTGGGAGCCGACGAGCTTGCGTTCGGCGAGGGCGACGGTTGCGGGACGCTCAACTTCTTCGAGGAGCACTACCCCTGGCCCGAACGGATCACGGCGCTCGGGCTTCAGGACGGCACCGGCTTTCGAGCCCGCTATCCGAACGTCGGGTACGTCCAGGGCGACGCGTGCGCGCTCCCGTTCGCAGACGGCGAGTTCGACATCATTTTCTCGAACGCCGTGATCGAGCATGTCGGCGACCGCGAGCGCCAGCGACAACTGATCTCGGAAGCGATTCGCGTGGGTCGGCGTGTGTTCATTACGACACCGAACCGTCGCTTTCCGGTCGAGGTGCACACGCGACTCCCGATCGTGCACTGGCTCCCCGATCGACTCGCGCATCCTGCCTATCGCGCGGTCGGAAAGAGCTTTGCGACCGATGTTCACCTGCTCTCGAAGAGCTCCTTCGAGGCGCTGTTCCCCGGCCGCGTACGCATCGTCAATCTGGGGTTGACCTTGGTGGCGATCGTCGATTAGCGCGCAGCGCTTCATCGGTGCAGTCGTCGCCGCCCTCGTCGTCGGGTTGGCGTTGCACAACGTCGCAATGGCGCAGCTCTGGGATCTCGGTGTGCGCGGAACCGCACTCGATGCGTTCGCGGCATGGAAGGAAGGGCTCCTCCTCATAGCGCTCGCCGTGGTTGCGTGGAAGGTGCGGCGACTGCCCGCCGTCAAAGCTGCGGACGTACTTGCAGCGATATACGCGATCGTGATCGTCATCTACTGGTTCCTGCCGCAGGGCTGGCTCGACGGCGAGGCCACGGCGCGCGGGGAGTTGCTCGCCCTCCGCCACGATCTCTTCCCAGTTGCTGCGTATGCGCTAGGGCGACTCATGGGAGTCGCATGGACCGAGCGGGGCAGACTTGGAGGCCTCATCGCCCTGACTGCGATCGTCGTCGCAGTCGTTGGACTGGTCGATCTCGCGCTCATTTCGCTTCAGGCGTGGCGCGGGTCCGGCGTTCCCGGCTGGTACCGGGAGCAGCTCGGGCTCGACTACGAGGGCCTTTCCGGCCTCCCCGAGAACTGGGTCTACAACACGGGCGACGAGGAGAACCCGATCCGGAGACTCGTCTCGACCTTCCTCTCGCCGCTCGCAAGCGCATATCTCTTCGTCGTCGCGCTGATCTACGCCGTGAGTCGACCGTTTCGCTGGTACTGGGGCCTGCTCGCACTGCTTCTCTATGCAGCTCTTCTGTATACGCATACGCGGGCCGCTTTCGCGGCGCTCGCCCTAGGGCTCGTCGTTCTCGCGCTCGCCCAGCGTCGCCTCGCTCCCGCCGTCCTCGGGGTTGCTTCCGTGGCCGCGGGCGCTCTCTTCCTGGTTGCGTATCCGTCCATCGGGCCGTCCACGAGCTACACGCCGGAGGAGCTCGAGTGGCTTCGCGCGAACGCCGAGCGCGATCCCGGTGCGAGCGGTGATCCGTTCGCCGGAAACGAAGCGTCGACCGAGAGCCACCTCCGTAACCTCCGCGACGGAATCCAGGTCGTGATCGAGCATCCACACGGCTATGGCCTCGGGAACGCTGGAGTGGTGGCCAAGCGCACAGGGGTCGAGATCCGCGCTGGCGAGTCGACCTACACCGAGCTCGGAGTCGATGCCGGAGTTGCGGGCGTCGCAGCATTCGTCCTTTGGAGCCTCGCTCTCCTGGTGGGGCTCTGGAGAAGGGAGGCCTGGCTCGCGGCCGCGTTCTCCGCCGTGCTCCTGCTCGGCTTGCAGACGGACGTCATCGGCGTCCACTGGATTGCCTTCACGGTCTGGTCGGCGGCCGGGCTTGCAATCGGCCTCCCGCGCGAGACTCGAACTGGAGAAACCGACGATGGTTCAGGTCTCGCGGAGGCTCACGGGTACGACGCCGGATAGGCGCGACTCGTGCTGGCTCGTTCTGAGCCGGCCGAGCTCCGCCGAGCGGCTCTACGAGAGGTCGATCCTGTCGGCTCGGAAATGCTCGAGCCACCTTGTGCGCTCGGCTGTGAGGAACGCCTCCATGGTCTCCCCCATCGCTGCGCCTTCGTAGGCCCAGATCACGGGATGAACGAGGAGGTGGAGCCACTCGAGCTCGCCACGGGCTAGCTCGCCATGCGGGCACTGGTCGTGCCGCCCGCGATACCGCCAGTGCTGGTTGGAGTCCGAGCGAAAGTGGGGCGGGTCGTACCACGGCGCACTCATCGCGTTCGTGGCTCCCTCGACGGGCGTCGTCAGGTACTCGAGGTCGGGGTTGTGCCAGGCGACAACCGGATCGAAACGGTCGTCAAGGTCGATGTGGGGCCAGACGGCGTGATGGGCGATGCGGCCGCCCAGTTCGCGCAGTCGCGCGATCGCCCGCTCGCCCTCCGCCGACGCGAGGTTGTAGAAGACCGAGCGCGTCATCAGGCACCAGGTCGACCACACCCCGGCCGCCGCCTCGACCTCGGCCATCCGTACCGCCGCTTCCAGCGAAAGATCGACATCGTGGCGGATGATCAGGTCTCGTGGCTCCGGCGGCTGGTCGAAGCCCGCGAACCGATAGCCACCGGTCTTTGCGGCCTCGAGCAGCTCTCGGTAGTGCTCGAGCGAGAAGTCGCAGCTCACGCCCGACGCTCCGTGATCGCTCCCCGGAGTCACCACTAGGCGGAGTCCACGTCGATGTCCACGAGCAGTGCCGCCGCCTCGGCTCGTTCGAGCGCGTCTTGGCTCGTGTTCGCGATCGCGACGACGTAGCCCCGCCGGTCGGAGACACGCATGACCGGCCGGATGGTCTCGCCCTCCTCCACGAAGAGCGCCGCGTCCACAATGCCAGGGGCAGCGAGTACCTTCTCGAGTGTCCCCACCCGGGTCACGCGACCAGTCGGCAACGGGCCCGGCGCGGCTGTCAGGAAGCGCATCGCCACAGGCTGCCGTACCTGCTCCTCCACCAACTCGTCGGGGATCTTGTCGCCGAGAGCGATCCGGATTTGCACCTCGAGCAGGTCGATGCCGACGGCATGACGGAGAAGC
>JAOUHF010000021.1 GCA_029865325.1 Thermoleophilia bacterium | reverse complement strand
CGAGCTTCAAGCGACATTTGCGCACACTCGCGCAGCGGGCGGTCCTTTCGCCTGGCAGCAGCCTAGGTCAGCTTGCCACGAGGATGCTGATCTCGCGCTTCTCACCCCGAACGATCGGTTCCCCGCCGGTGATTGGGGCGATCACCTCAGGGTACAAGGGTAAGGCCGTGCCGGCGCATGGTATCGCCCAGCGCGGCGAAGTCGGGTGGGCCTGTGGCCGCAGCGTCGAGGATGGTCGCAACCTCGCGGAAGTAGTCGGGGCCGAGGATGCCGGGGGTCACGACTGCCAGCGCCCTTGCATCGACATCGCCCGCGTTGTCGAACTGGTGGACGGTGCCGCGTGGAATGAGAAGCGCCTGTCCGGGTCCGACATCAATCGGCGTGCCTTCGATCGTCCAGGTCAGCACTCCCTCGAGCCCGTAGATCGTCTCCTCGTAGCCGTCGTGGCTGTGGGCGGCGGCGACCTTCGTCGCGGTGGGAACGTCGAACTCGAAGACCGCAACTGACCTTGCCGACTCCTCGCCCTCGACCAGGAAGCGAATTGTCATCCCACCGACCTTGATCTCGTCGCGCATCGTCGTTGCCATCATGCTCCTCCTCCCGTTTGGTAAAGTGACTTGACGATACATGGCGAAGAGGAATGAGTCAAGTGTCTTTACTACCTCGGGGGACGACGAGACACCATTCGGGCCGCCGCTCATCGGTGCGCTCCTGCGCATCCCCTGGGAGGCGGTGCAGCAGCACATGCTCGAGCGCTTGCACGAGAGCGACTTCGGGGACTTCGACGTCGCGTACCTGACCGTCTTCCAGTACCCGGGGCCACAGGGCGCCCGACCGTCGGAACTCGCCGCACGGCTACGGATCAGCAAGCAGGCCCTGAACTACCTGCTCGGCGAGCTCGAACGGCTCGGCTACCTCGAGCGTCGAGCGGATCCCGACGACCTTCGCTCCAAGCGCATCGCCCTCACTCCACGCGGCATCGCAGCGGTGGGCGTGATCCGAGAGGCCGTCGGCGAGGTCGAAACCGCCTGGGCCCAGAGGCTCGGAGCGGGACGTTTCGACGAGCTCCGCAACCTTCTGCTCGAGCTCACCGGGCTGACTTAACTGCGCGCACCTTCAAGAGACATTCCCGCACTGTGAGTGTGCGGGTGTCCCGTCTGGGGCTGTTGCCAGGGTGGCGCCGGTGCTCTTTGTTTGTGACCCGATTTCCGCATGACCCCGTTGGCGGGTGTCTTTCGAGTGATGTGTCCGGGCGAAGAGACCGGTGCCGGCCTGGCGCCCGCTTGCTGGCCTGATCAGAAGCCTGTCCGCCTTGTGGGGCGTGAGGTGACCCGTCACAGTCCTGCCGCCAGCGGTCTCATCCCCAGACCGGCACCGGAGTTGATCCCCCAACCTGGCTGGAGGTCAGTACCGATGCTTGCAGATCAACTGGACTACGTGGTCGGCGTTGACCCGCACCGCGACTCCCACGCGCTCGCGGTCGTCGACGTGCGAAGCGGCGGTGTGGTGTTCGAGGCGACCGCGGTCGCAGATGGCGAGGGTTACGAAAGCGTGCTTCGTCTTGCCAATCAGCACGCTCCCGGCAGGCGTGCCTTCGCGGTCGAGGGCACTGGCTCGTTCGGCGCCGGTCTCGCTCGATTCCTCACCAGCCATGAGGAGCTGGTGCTCGAGGTCGGCCGCCTGCGACGGGAGCGGCGCTCCGGCAAGAACGACGCGCTCGATGCGATCCGAGCCGCTCGCAGCGTGCTCGGCCAAACGCGGCCCGCCCGGCCACGCGCCGGCGGCGAGCGAGAAGCGCTGCGGGCACTGAGCGCTGCTCGCGAAGGCGCGGTGACAGCCCGGCGGGCCGGGCTCTGCCAGTTACGTGGCTTGCTCGTGTCCGCGCCTGAGCCGCTCCGCGCTGAGCTGCGCTCGCTGACCCGGGCACAGCTCCTGCGCAGGCTCGCGGCGGTTCGTCCTGAAGGCCGCCAGGACCCGGAGCTGCGCGGGACGCTGCTCGCGCTCCGCGCTCTCGCCCGGCGCGTCAAGGCATTGACCGTTGAGGAGCGCGAGCTCGCACGCGAGATCGAGGCGCTCACGCGCAAGCTGGCGCCGCAGCTGCTCGCCCAGCCCGGCGTCGGTCCGCTCGCGGCCGCACAGGTACTGATCTCCTGGTCGCACCGCGGACGGATCACAAGCGAGGCCGCGTTCGCACGCCTGGCCGGCTGCGCCCCGATCCCCGCCTCATCGGGCCAGACGGTCCGCTACCGCCTCGACCGTGGCGGCGACCGCAGGCTCAACCGAGCGCTGCACATGATCCTCGTCACCCGACGCCGTACGCACGCTCCGACGATCGCCTACATCGAGCGTCGCATCCACGAAGGCAAGAGCCGCCGCGAGGCGATCCGCTGCCTCAAGCGCTACCTCGCTCGCAACCTCTACCGCCTACTCGAGAACCCGCCAATGCCGACTTGACAAACATAGAAGCATCACTCGCGCAGGTCAGAGCGCTTGCACCGGACGTGACTGGAGGCTGGGCTCGACGAACTGACGAGCCCAGCCTCCTCTCTCGATCAGTGGTTTCCCCGATGACGCCCTCCGAGGTCGATGGTTGCCTCGATTTGCGATGTTCGGTCGAGCAGGCTCCGGATTGTCGGTACAGACGGCAGCGGGATCTGCTGTCGGCTTTGCGGGCCTCGTCTTCATCGGGACCGGTCTTTGGGGGCGCCGTGAAGTACGGCGTGCGTTAGCGAGGGAGCGCATCGTGCATCCGGCTCTCCCAGAAGGGCACGCGAAGGTGGCGAGCGCACGGCGAGCGCGGTCACTGGCCGACTTCATCAGACAGAGCACTATCGACGCGACCGCCGGCCGTACATACGCCGAGATCGAGCCGTATCTCGACGCCGGCGGAACACCGACGGCGGACTCCACGAATGCGGCAAGAGACGAGCGAACCGGGCAGCCGCTGGCGAATCCCCACGCGTCTCTCTGGATCGAGTCGACGACGCTTCAGACCGCGCTGATGCAGGCGTACATGGCATTCCGCATTTCCGAATCGACGGTCGCCCTCGGGGTGGTGTTCGTCGCCACGGGAGCGGGGCTCGTCGCGGCCGGCCGCCGCCATGACTGACCACGACCGCTGCGTGCGCGCGTAATTCGACGCCTTCGCGCCGGCGCCGGAGTGGGGCGAGTTCGTGTCCTGGCCTGCGGACCTTTTCACCCACGAACATCGTGCTCGACCACACCGACGGCTATCGCTTCGTCGTAGCGCTCCCGCCGGGCGCACTCGTCAGTGAGCTCGTAGGGGCAGGACTAGGATCATGGCCTCGCTGTCAAGATCCCAGATCGCCACGTCTTCGTTCTTCACGGCCTCGAGGCGAGGGAACAGAGCCGTCGCTTAGGGAGCGACGGCCGCGAGCACGCCGTCCACGAGCGCACGGAGCTCCCCGGGACTGAGTGCCGCTCCGGAATCGGCTCCGCGCTCGAACTCGGCTTCCCCGAGCCGGTCCCGGGCAAGGATTTCCGCCTTAACGACCTCCCGGCGCTCACCTTCGGGCAGTGAGGATCCCGTCGCGTCGCGAAGCGCGCGCGCCTTGCCGAGCATCCGAGCCGCATCCTCCGAACGTCCTCGAGAGAGCGCGATGACGGCGACCCGCTCGAGGCAGGTCGCGATGTCGGGACGATTCCCCAGCTCCAGGTTGACGTCGAGCGCCTCGGAATACCCACTGATCGCATCCCCGGTCCGACCGTCCCTCCCATCGACGCCCGCCAGAGCGACGAGCGCCGACGCGAGGAGCCGCTTGTTGTCGATCCGGCGAGAGACGGCCGCCATCGTCTCGTAGGACTTCCTCGCGGACGTGACATCGTCCAGTCGTTCGTCGATCGTCCCGAGATGAAGGAGCACCGAGGCACGCCCGTCGTCGAGCCCTGCGACCTCGAACTGCTTGAGAGCCTGCAGGTACAGCCGCCGAGCCTCGTCGAGATCCCCGCGCACCGTGAGCCACTTCGCGAGATGGAGCGCGGTGATGACGCGGAGCGACTCGTCCGGGAGCTGGGTGAAAACGAGGTAGGACTCCTCGAAGTACCGAGCTGCACGCTCGCTGTCGCCACGCTCCTCCGCCGACCAGCCGAGCGCCTGAAGTGCCTCGCCGACCTTCCGCGCGTCTCCGAGCTCTCGGAAGAGCTCGAGAGCCTCGAGCGCCTGCCGGTCGGCCTCCGCGTAGTCTCCCTGCTCAGCAGTGAGCCAGGCGCCCGTGAGACGCGCGCGCGCGCGCCACGCTGCGGGAGCATCGGGAGCGGCCTCGAGGGCTTGCGCGATCGCCTCCCGCCCCTCGCGGGCGAGGCCGCGAGAAGACCAGAGATGGTCCAGCGCACCGGCCAGGCGCACGCCCTCAGCCGGAGACGTCCGAATGGCCTCCCAGAGTGCAGCCCCCAGGTTGTCGCGCTCCTCGTCCTGGGAGAGATGACTAACGACCAGCCGCTCCACGGGTGCTGCGTACGCCTCGTCCACGAGCCCGGCGTAGAAGGCGACGTGGCGATGGGCGGCCTCGGCCCGGCCTCCACGCCCCTCGAGCCGCTCGGCTGCGTACTCGCGGAGCGTCTCGAGCATGTCGAAGCGGACTCCGGTGACGGGCGAGGAGCCTGTCGTGATTAGGCTCGCGTCTACGAGAGAGGCAAGCAGCTCCTCGACGTCCTCGCCAGGCTCGGCAACGGCCGCCGCGGCGTCGATCGAGAAGCCGCCGGTGAAGACGGCGAGCGTCTCGAAGAAGCGGCGAGCCGGCTCGTCCAGAAGGTCGTAGCTCCACGCGATCGTGCTGCGAAGCGTCCGATGCCGCTCCTCCGCGTCACGTGGCCCGCCCGCGAGGTCGAGCCGCCGGCGCAACCGCGTGTGGATCAGCTCTGCCGGGACGAGTCGTGCCTGGGCTGCGGCGAGCTCGATCGCGAGCGGCAGCCCGTCGAGGCGCCGGACGATTTCGGCCACGATTGACGCGTCCGCCTCGGTCGTCGTCCAGCCCGCGGCCTGGGCGCGGGTCGAGAAGAGCCGAACTGCGTCGGCGTGCGCTATCGCAGCCGCCTCGTGCTCGCCAGGGTCCGGCAGGCTGAGAGGTGGCACGTGGAAGAGGTGCTCACCGGTGACGTCGAGCCGCACCCTGCTCGTCGCGAGAACGGTGAGCCCTGGAGCGGCGGCGAGCATCCGGCCGACGAGTGGTGCAGCCGCGACCACGTGCTCCATGTTGTCGAGCACGAGCAGCAGGTTGTGATCGGCCAGCTGCGAGCAGAGCGTCTCGACGACCGGAGCGCTCGAATTCACCTGGACGTCCAGCGCCTCGCCGACGGCAGGGGCAACGTCCTCCGGGTCGGCCACGGAGGCGAGCGCGACGAAGGCGACACCGTCGTCGAACGCGTCGGCCACGTGCTGGGCCGCCTCGAGCGCCAACCTCGTCTTGCCGATCCCGCCGGGACCGGTGAGCGTGACGAGACGGACGTCGTCTCTCCAAAGAAGCTCGATGACCTGGTCGATCTCGGGCTCACGCCCTACGAAGCTGCTAGCTGGGGCGGGAAGGGACGAGCGAGCCGCGCCGGCACGCCTCGGCCGCTGTGCGAAACGCTCCGACACGAGCAGCGCGAGATCGTCCGCGAGCAGGTCGGCAAGCTCCTGCGGGGTGCCGAATCTTCGGTACGAGACGTCGTCGGATGAGATGCGCTCGAGAAGGCCGACGAGCCGGGGCTCGCGCTCGACTGCCGCCTTCACATACACGAGCTTCGGTCTTGAGCCGGCCATGAGGTACTCGTCCTCGAGACCGGAGACCTCCATGCTCGGGGCGACCCAGCCGTAGCTCTGGGAGTAGATGCCGACGAACACGTCGCTCTGCTCGAGGTAGGCGCGGTAGAGCGCCCGAGGTGGATGCGGTCGGGCAGCAAGCTCGAAAAGGACGGGCGTGAACCGGAGCGCCTCGATCGCAGCCCGTGCGGCCGCACGCTCCGGCGTGAGCTCGTGGAGCGTGGACGAGACGAATACGCGGATCCGCTGATCCGGCGTCAGGATCGGTGAGGCGATGCCGCTCGTCCCCGAATCATCGCGCGTCAGCCGCCCGGTAGCTAGCCGGCGCCGGACTCGTCGACTCGCGCGTCGCCGCAACTGCTTCGAGCATCCAATCCAGATCTGGCTCGAGCACTTGAGGAAGGCTGGCAATACGCCGTCTTGGCTGCGCTGCGATCCTGCTCCGCGCGCTCCGCCGCGGCGTGGTCGTGACGCTCCCACTCGCAGGAACTGCCCGAATAGTCACCGCGCTGGGTCGACGCGCCGCTGCCCTTCTAAGGCAACCTGACTGAGTGAGAGAGGCTCAAGGAACGTGGACGCGGGATGGTTTCTGGTCGCCGACGGGCGAGTACCCTCTTCATCCTCATCCCTGCCGCGATGCTCTGGATACTCATGACGAACATCACCCTCGTTCGTGCGGCGCCATCGAGCGCTGAGGCTGGAGAGCGTCCGCTTGCTGCAACACCGTCCGTCACGGACACGTAACCAAGTCCCCCCGCGTACCGGAGGCGCTCGGCCTCGTCGAGCACGTTGCTAGTCCAACCAACAGGCGACTTTCCGAGATTGGGCCAGTCGTAGCCTTGGCCTCTCTATTGAGATCGTGGGCGAGGGGTGCGCAGCACACGGTTTGACACAATGTAAGTAATCGGATACAAATACCTACATGAGTCGCCCTCGCAAGAAAGAACAGCTCATCGCGCTCAGCGGTCGAATCACGCCTCTACAGGATCGGTGGCTACGGTGGGAGGCGGATCGCCGCTTCGACAGCGAGCTAAGCCGGACTCTCCGCTGGGCCCTGGATCAAGGGCGCGCGTTCAGCATGATCATGATGCACGACGATCCGGTGCGTGAACTGGACCGGACGCTCAACCCCGATAAGTACCCGGAGGACTGGGACGACGGGCCGTCCGATGAGGAACGCGCGGCTGAGCGCATCCGGCGCGAGCACGTGATTGCCCGGACATACGATTTCGAGGATTAAGAGTGAGGCTGTCAAGAGCCTGCGATCTCTGGATTGGCGAGTTAGCTCGCGCAGGCGTAACGGAGAGCAGCCGGCTGAGCTATGAACGCTACCTCCACAAGTTCGCGGGCCAGGTGGAACGGTCAACGCTGGACGCAATTGTGCGAGATGTGACCTCCAACGACTGCCGCGCGTTTCTTGACAACTGGATCGATAAGTCGCCGTCGACGGTGGCCACGATCCACAGCATCCTGAACGGGTTCTTCGCCTGGCTGTACCGCGAAGGCGAGATCGATGAGAACCCAATGGGACGCATTGCGCGGCCGCGCCGTCCTCGACCAGAGGATCTTGATGTTGCGATCGTCACGCCTGCCGAGGTCGACATGATGTTGGCGGCTACTAGGGATTGGCAGGAGTTCCTTTGTCTGTCGATCCTGGCCTACACCGGATTGCGCCGCGACTCGGCAAGCCGACTTCGCTGGCGCGCGGTCGACCTCGAAGAAGGAACGATTCGCGTGATTGAAAAGGGCGGCAAGACGGCGATTAAGCCTGTGCCCGACGAACTCGTCGGGATCCTGCGCGCTGCAGTCGGGTCGGGTCAGGTTGGGTGTCGAGCCGACGACTACGTGATCCCCAACCGTCGTCTTGCGAGCGTTCGCCGCGCCGAGAGATCCAACAAAATCGTCTGGGAGACGGTGAGGCGCGTTGCTGAGCGTGTTGGCGTGATCGCGAATGTCCACGCGCTTCGACGCGCGTTCGCTGTTGCATTCCTGACGAGCCATCCAGGTGCCCTCGAATCGCTTCAGGCTTTGCTAAATCACTCGCGCATCGACACGACGCAGGTTTACCTGCGAGCTCTCAATCGCTCGAAGGTCATGGAGGCCGTCCGGGATCTGTCCTGGGGCTCCGGGTTCCAGTCGAAAGGAATCAAGGCCCATACGGGATTCGAACCCGTGCCGCCGCCGTGAGAGGGCGGTGTCCTAGGCCACTAGACGAATGGGCCGTGCGAGGGGCAAGGGTAGCGAAACTGCCGCAGTAGGCTACGCCCGTGTCGGAGGACCCTGTTTTCGTTCCGCTCGAGTTCGAGCGCCTCGACGAACGCGAGCAGTTGCAGCGCTCACGCAGGTTCCTGGCGGAGATGCGGCGTCGACGCTCCGTGCGGGCGTTCTCGACCGAGCCGGTGCCGACCGAGCTCGTGGCCAACGCGGTGGAGGTGGCCGGAACGGCCCCGTCAGGTGCTCATCAGCAGCCGTGGACCTTCGTGGTCGTCGCCGACCGGGACGTGAAACGGCGAATTCGCGAGGCGGCGGAAGACGAAGAGCGGCGCAGTTACGAGAGTCGGATGCCGGACGCGTGGCTCGAGGCGCTGCGCCCGCTCGACACGGACTGGCGAAAGCCGCACATCGAGGACGCGCCTTACCTCATCGTGGTCTTCGAGCACGCCTACGGGCGCCGACCCGACGGCTCGAAGATCAAGCACTACTACGTCAAGGAGTCCGTTGGGATCGCCGTCGGGCTGCTGCTCGCAAGCCTCCACGACGCTGGGCTCGCCACATTGACACACACGCCGAGCCCGATGGGATTCCTGCGCGAGATCCTCGAGCGGCCGGAGAACGAGCGCCCCTATGTCCTGATCCCGGTGGGGTATCCGGCGGATGACTGCACTGTGCCCGATCTCGAGCGCAAGCCGCTCGCTGAGATTCTCGTTCGGCGTTGACCCTGTCCGGCGTTAGACGGAGTCCTCCGGCTCACGCGTATCGAGCCGTTCCTCGAAGTCGCGCCGAATGCTCTCGCCGCTCGAGAGCACCGTTTCGTAGCGCGCTCGCCGGGGCGGGAGCTTCACGAGCCGAACATTCTCATCTCGATCGCCGTGACAGCGAGCGTATGCGGCGGCCTCATCGAGTGGCCGAAGGCGGTCGCGCTTCCGCTGTCCCCACACGTTCTCTGGACACCTACCAGAAGAACACGCAGAAGGAAACCCGCGGATGTTGAGACCTGGCGCACTTTGCGACGAAAACGACGAACGCCCGGCTGGCTGAAGCTGGCCGCGGGCGCTTGTCTACATCGCATATCCGGGCTTGCAGCTCCACGGGCTCCAGTCGCGGCCGGAGCCGACGAAGTACGCATGGGCTGCCTCAGCCTGGGCCATGGCGGTCGGGCCATGGCCGAAAAGTCGACGTTCGGACGAGCCCATCTGGAAGAGGCCGAGATACTGGCCATTCTGCGCTGTCGTGGTCAGTCGCGACTCGCACCAAGCGACTGCGACTGCCTCGCGGCAATATTGCCCGAAGACATCGCAGATCGCGGCCTTCGGGGACGCAGCTGCTCGCCGGTGAGCTTCACGCTCCCGAATGGCGCTCCTAAGCGAGCGAATCGTCCTCGAGAGCTCGGCAAGCCGGCGCTCGGCACGCATGAGCGCGGTCCTCGCGTCCAAGCGGTGCTCGTCGGCGCTCAGAAGCGAGCGGTGGGTCTTGAAGAAAGCGACGGTACCTCGGTACTTTCGAGCGGTCGCGAGCTTTTGCTCGAGTCGCTCATCGAGGGTGAGGACCCTTCGCTCCTGTTTCGCCTTGCGAGGAGCGGTGACCGACTTCTCCTGCATCGCTGCCGCAGCGGCCTGGGTCACGAGAACGAACGCGAACAGGCCAACGAGTAGGGCTCTCAGAACGGTTACCTCCTGGGCGGGGACAGGGGCGCGGCTCCCACAGAGCCGCTCGTGTCTCTCGATCGCGCCAGGGTACACGAACCGACACGAGCAAAGGCGGAATTCCTTACAAATTGCTAAGAGAAGGTGTTACGAGCGTAACCGGACAAGACAACGTCCGGACTTGTGCCTACGCTTAGCTGACTCCCGAAATCATGGCTGCGGGGCAGGGATTCGAACCCCAACTTCCTGGTCCAGAGCCAGGCGTCCTGCCGTTAGACGACCCCGCAACGGCGGGCGGATTCTAGCGGTCAGGCCTTCGAGCCATCCGGCTCGCCGATCTCGAGCCGGTAGACGGGCACGAGGCGCTTCTCCGCCTCCGTATCGATGCGGGCGACGACCTCCACATAGGGCTCGAGACCCGATCCCTTGAGCTTCGCCTTGAGCAAGCCGTCGACCTGATAGATCCCGGACGAGTTGTTCATCACGATCTCGACCATCACCGGACGACTCTGACCGTCTGCGATCTTCACCTCGTCGATGGCGGCCGCCGAGAGTGAGTGGATCGAGACGGAACCACGCTCGAAGGGGATCCGCGAGCGGCCCTTGGCCATGTCGAGCGCGTCGGCGACGCGCAGGATGCCTGCCTCCAGCGACAGCGGCTCGCCGTCTGCTCGGTGGCTGGTGATCGCCTGGAGCGCTTCGGAGACGACGATAGTGCGTTCAGGCTCGTCGTAGATCTCGGCCAGCAACTCGCCCATCTTGGGCCCCGCGAGGAGAAGGCTCCAGTCCTCGTGATCGCGGCGATGGATCGACATGCCGACGTCGTGGAGAAGCGCCGCCAGCACGACGACGACCTCGGAGTCGTCGGGCTCCAAGCGGTAGTCGCGCACGAGTGAGGTCTGGACGCCGTGCTTCACGAGCAGTCGGCAGAGCTTCAGCGCGATGTTCGTGACGATCTGAATGTGGACCCACGAGTGGTCGTTGATCGCCAGCCGGACGACAGCGTTGACGTTCGCGGCGTGCCACCAGGCCTTGATCTGCTTGTCGGCTTCGACATTCTCGATGAGCCGGCGGAGCTTGCGGTTCCCGCGGGTCGGCACGTGCAGATGCATCCCCGCGACGGCTTCGGCCGGCGTCATCCGAGCGTCGGGTGCGGCGTCGGGCAGCGGAATCTCGGGAGCTTCGTCCGTCTCGGGCTCTGGAGCCATGTCGTGAGCTTAGAGCGTGAGTCGTGCCGTCGCCGTTACGCGACCTCGGCGGCCCAGTCGCCGTAGAGGCGTGTGTACGGCCCACGCGCGGCCATCAGCTCGTCGTGGGTTCCCTGCTCGACGATCCGCCCGTGATCGAGTACGACGATCAGGTCGGCACCCCGGATGGTCGACAGCCGGTGCGCGATGACGAAGGCAGTGCGGCCCGAAAGGAGGCGGCGGAGCCCACCCTCGATGCGGCGTTCCGTTCCGATGTCGACCGACGATGTGGCTTCGTCGAGGATGAGAATCCGTGGGTTAGCGAGTAACGCGCGGGCGAACGCGATGAGCTGCCGTTGGCCGAGAGAGAGCCTGAAGCCACGTTCGCCCACCTCGGTGTCGTAGCCGCTCGGGAGCTCGGCCACGAACGTGTCTGCGCCGACGGCCTGTGCCGCCGCGGCGATCGCCGAGCGAGAGGCGTGTGGGCGACCGAACGCGATGTTTTCGGCAATGCTCCCGGAGAACAGGAAGCCCTCCTGCGGGACGATTCCCAGCTGCCTTCTCAGCGATGACTGCGTGACGTCGCGCAGGTCGTGGCCGTCGATCGTGATCTGTCCCGCGCGCGGGTCGTAGAAGCGCGTGAGCAGTTTCGCAATCGTCGACTTCCCGGCCCCCGTGTGGCCGACGAGCGCGACCGTCGTCCCGGGCTCGACGTCGAGCTCGAACTCGTGCAGAACGTCGGGCAGTGTCCCGTACCCGAAGCGTACGCACTCGAAGTGGACACGACCGTGGATCTCGGGGAGCTCGCGGGCCTGCGGCGCGTCGACGACGTCCGGCTCCTCATCGAGAACGTGGGTGATTCGGTCGAGAGCAGCGGTCGCCGAGAGGAAGGTGTTGTAGAGCTGTGAGAGCTGCTGGACGGGGTCGAAGAAGTTCGCGAGGTACAGCGTGAAGGCGAGGAGCGTGCCGATCGAGAGCGAGCCGTCGATCACGAGCGCCCCGCCGAGTCCGAGGACGATCGCCGTGGCAACGGACGACAGGATGTCCACCGTTGGGAAGTACACGCCGCTCAGCTCAACCGTCTCGTAGTTCGCCTCGCGGTAGCGTTCGTTGATGCCGCGGAAGGTGGCTTGGCTCGAGGGCTCACGCGTGAACGACTGGACGACGCGCATGCCGGAGATGTCCTCGGCGAGCGTGGCGGTGACGAGGCCGAGTCGCTCGCGGACTCGCTTGTAGGCTCGGTTCGATCGCGCGCGGAACCATGTTGTCGCGGCCGCCATGAGCGGGAGGACGATCAGCGTTGCGAGCGCGAGTCGCCAATCCAGCAAGAACAGGACGATCGCGGTACCGACGAGGACGAGCGAGTTCTGGACGAGGCTGGAGATCCCATCAGTCACGAGTTGGTCGAGCGCCTCGACGTCGTTCGTGATTCGGCTGATGATCGCGCCCGTGCGGTTTCGCTCGTAGTAGCCGAGCGAGAGTCGCTGGAGGTGGTTGAACAGCTGAATACGGAGGTCGGCGAGCGCTCGCTCTCCGACCCAGCCCGTGAAAAATGTCTGTGCCGCGGATAGAACGAAGGCCGCGACTCCGGCTGCGATGAAAGCCGCGACGGCGATGGTGAGCGCTTCGAGGTCGCCCGTGGTGATCCCGTCGTCGACAGCGACCTTGACGAGGTACGGCGGGAGGAGCGCGACCAGGGTGTAGCCGACGAGCGTGACCAGCGCGAGCGCGGTTCGCCCTCTGTGCGGCCGGGCGAGGCGCAGGAGCGTTCCGATCCGGCGGCGCGTCTGCCGCCAGGACCAGTCGTCTACCCGGGAGTCACGTTGATCGGTGAGGTGGCTTCCCGCCTGCCAGACCCTCATTTTCGAACCGCCCCTTGATGGGGCACCCCAGCCCACCACCCACTGTCAGCGTAACGCCGAAGTGCGCATGGATGGGAAGCGACTTCGCAACAAGAGTGCGCCAATCCACGGGCATCTCGACTCATCCGGCGACCACCTGCTGGAGCAGCCCGTGCTCGTGGATCTCTCTGAAGACTGCGCTTTCCTCGAGCAGCTCTGCCTGTGTGCCTCGGGCCGCGATCCGCCCGTGGTCGAGCACGGCTATCTCGTCGGCGAGGGCGATCGTCGAGAGGCGGTGGGCGATGATGATCGTCGTTCGGCCCTTCATCACCTCGCGCAGACCGGAACGGATCCTGGCTTCGGTCGTGGCGTCTACGGAAGCAGTCGCGTCATCGAGAATTAGGATGCGCGGGTCGATGAGCAACGCGCGAGCGATCGCGATGCGCTGCCGCTGCCCTCCCGAGAGGGTTATCCCGCGCTCACCGACCACCGTGTCGTACCCCTGGGGAAGCTCGAGAATGAACTCGTGCGCCTGTGCGGCGCGCGCCGCGGCCTCGATGGCCTCGTGCGGTGCGTCCGGCATTCCCAGGGCGATGTTGTCGCGTACTGAAGTAGAGAACAGGAACGGGTCTTGCGATATCACCCCGATCTCGCGACGCAACGAGCGGCGCGCGACGTCTCGAACGTCTCTGCCGTCGACGAGGACTCGTCCGGCCTGGATGTCGTAGAAGCGCGGGACAAGGGCTGCGAGCGTGGTCTTGCCAGCGCCGGTGCGCCCGATCAGCGCCACGGTGTGACCTGCCTCGATGTCGAGGTTGATCTCTTCGAGGACAGGCCGCGCGGCGTCGTACCCGAAAGAGACGTCCTCGAAGACCACGCGGCCGGGGCCCGGCGCCAGCGTGTCGGCACCTGGGCGATCGGCGATCTCCTCGGGTTCGTCCAGGATCTCGAAGATCCGCTCGCCGGCGCCAACCGCCCGTTGCGCTTGGCCGATCCACATCCCGAGCATCCGCAGTGGCATGACGAGCATCGCGAGCAGGAGGTTGAACGTGAAGAACGCTCCCGTCGACAGCGACCCGGATATGACCATGCGACCCGCCGCGAGCAGCACGAGCGCTTGCGCCACGAGCGGGAGGAATGTGAGCAGGGGAACGTAAAGAGCGCGCTGCTTGTTCGCCGCGAGCGTCTGTACGAAGACAGCGTCCGCGGCGGTCGTGAAGGTCTCGGCACGCCGCTCTTCCTGCGAGAACGACTTGACGACATGCACGCCCGAGATCGACTCCTCCGCGACGATCGCCACGTCGGCGAGCTTCTGCTGGACGTCGCGGAGCACGGGATGGGAGACGCGGCTATAGCGATAGGCGATGAGCACGATCGCCGGCGTGATCGAAAGCGCAACCAACGCGAGTTGCCAGCTGTAGACGAAGAGAACGACGGTCACGGCAACGACTGTCACGACGTGCTGCGCGAAGAAGATCAGGCCGTACCCGAGGAAGAACCGCACCGACTGGAGATCGATGGTCGCTCTCGACATGAGCTGGCCCGTTTGGCTTCGGTCGTAGAAGCCGAACGACAGGCGCAGGAAGTGCGAGTACAGCTCGTCGCGCATGTCGTACTCGACCGCGAGTGCCTGTCTGCCCGAGATCGTGCGCCGGCCGTACATGAGGGCTCCTCGGACGAGGCCGAGCCCGATGATCGCTGCAATCTCGAGCGCGAGCACGCTCGTGTCGGCACCACCCTGGAGCTCGTTGATGACGACTCCGGCGAGAACCGGCACGAGGATTCCTGCGATCTGCGAGGCAATCGCGAGCAGTGACGAGACGATCAGCGATGTGCGATACGGGCGGAGAAAGCCGAGCAACCTGACGAAGGTGTGCCGAGCAGCGCGTGGAGCAGCAGTGGGCTCATCGGCAGGCACGGCCTCGTAGGGTACGGGTCGTGCTCGAGGCTGTGCCCAACGTCTCGGAAGGGCGCAACGGCGCTGTGATCAAGACGATCGAGCGCGCGTTCGCGAGGGACGCGCAGGTACTCGACGTCCACGTGGATCCTGATCATCACCGCGCCGTGTTCACCCTTGCCGGTGACGCTGGTCCACTTTCCGAGGCCCTGCTCGCAGGCATCTCGGCGGCAGTCGCACTCGTCGATCTCCGTGCTCATTCGGGAGTTCACCCGAGAGTCGGCGCCGTCGACGTCGTCCCTGTGGTGCCGTTCCCGGACGGCGACATGGAGCTGGCCAAGGCGACGGCGCGTTCGATAGCCAGCCGGATCGGAACCGAGCTCGCGCTACCGGTCTTTCACTACGGAGAGATCGGGGGCGGGCGCAGGCCGGTGTACTTCCGACACGGTGGGCTCGAGGAGCTGCAGCGCCGCGTAGAGATCGGTGAGCTCGTGCCCGATGCAGGTCCACGGCGAATCGATCCGAGGTCGGGAGCGGTGCTCGTGGGCGCTCGGCGTCCGCTTATCGCCTACAACATGATCCTCGAGACCGATCACGTCGACGTTGCACGAGAGATCGCCGCCGCCGTGCGTGAATCCGGCGGCGGGATGGCCGGAGTTCAAGCGATCGGCCTGCGGCTGCCGAGCTCCGGACTCGTTCAGGTCAGCATGAACGTCGTGGACATCGAGCAGGCACCGCTTCACGAAGTGGTCGAGCGAGTGCGGGTCGAGGCGACGTCGCGCGGCGTTCTCGTGAGAGGAGGCGAACTTGTCGGGCTCGTCCCCGCGAGCGTCCTTCAGGCGGCCCTCGAGGCGGGGGTCGAGCTACCTGGCATCGACGAGTCGCTGGTGTTCGAGCGCGCCCTTCGATCCGGGGGAGCGACCACTAGACTCGCGCCGTGACGCGGACGATAGTCCTGACCGGCGAGGACCTCACGCTCGCCGACGTCTGGGACGCCGCGGTCCGTGGAGCCTCTGCCAAGGTCGCGGAGGGCGCGAAGAACCGGATGCGCGCAGCACGCGAGCTCGTCGACTCGATCCACGGCGAGCACACCTACGGCGTGAACACGGGATTCGGCCGGTTCGTGTCCACGCACATTCCCGAGGAGATGGCGGAGGAGCTGCAACTGCGGCTGCTGCGGAGCCACGCCTGCGGCGTGGGCGAGCCGTACCCGGACGAGGTGACGCGGGGGGCGATGCTCCTGCGCGCGAACACCCTCGCGAAGGGCTTCTCCGGCGCGCATGTCACCACGGTCGAGCTGCTCGTCGAGTGCCTCAACCGCGGTGTCGTTCCGGTCGTGCCGGCGCGCGGATCGGTGGGAGCGAGCGGCGATCTCGCTCCACTCGCACACCTCGCTCTTCCCCTCATCGGCGAGGGCGAGGCCGTCGTCGAGGGCGAGCGACTCGATGGCGGCGCTGCGCTGCGCAGTGTCGGGCTGACCCCGATCCGGCTTGCGAGCAAGGAAGGGCTCTCGCTCGTCAACGGGACGCAGTTCATGGCTTCGATGGCTGCGCTCGGGATCGTGCGCGCTCGACGGCTCGCTGCGACCGCCGACCTTGCATGCGCGCTCTCGCTGGAGTCGCTTCAGGGATCGCGGACGAGCTTTACGCGAGCGGTCCACCGCGCGAGGCCGCTCAAGGGACAAGGGGATGCCGCAGCCAATGTCTGGCGACTGCTCGAGGGGTCGGCCATCATCGAGTCCCATCGCTGGTGCGACAAGGTTCAAGATGCGTATGCGCTCCGCTGCGCTCCACAGGTACACGGAGCTTGCCGTGACCTTCTTGACTACGTGGCGTCGACCGTCGAGGTCGAGCTCAACTCGGCGACGGACAATCCCCTCGTCCTGCTCGACGAAGGTGAGATCGTGTCGGCGGGGAACTTTCACGGCCAGCCGCTTGCGTTCGCGCTGGACGCGCTGGCGATCGCCGTTGCCGAGCTGGCCAGCATCTCGGAGCGACGACTCGAGCGGCTCGTCAACCCCACGCTCTCTGGAGGGCTGCCACCGTTCCTCGTGGAAGAAGGCGGGCTGAATTCCGGATTCATGATTCCGCAGTACGTCGCCGCGGCGCTCGTCTCCGAGAACAAGGTCTATGCCCACCCAGCCAGCGTCGACTCGATTCCGACGAGCGCGGGACAGGAGGATCACGTTTCGATGGGCAACGCGGCCGGGCTCAAGGCGCTTCTCGTGCTCGACAATGTCGAGCGGGCGTTAGCGATCGAGCTCCTCGCCGGCGCGCAAGCGATCGAGTTCCTGGCTCCGCTTCGGCCGGGCGAGGGAGTGTGCGCCGTCCATGATGTCGTCCGCTCGCTTTCGGATCGGCTCGTCGAGGACCGCTCGCTGAGCGCGGACATCGAGCGCGTCGCCGCGGCGATCCGCTCCGGAGTGGTTCTCGCTGCCGCGGAGAGCAAGATCGGCGTGCTCGCGTGACCGACGTGCAGATTGCGGACGCGACGGTCGAAGCGCTGTGCGGCGACCTCGGCGCGATACGAGCTCCTCGAGGCACAGCTCTGAACGCGCGCGGGTGGCAAACCGAAGCGCCGCTGCGGATGCTTCTCAACAATCTCGACCCCGAGGTCGCGGAGCACCCGGAGCGCCTGGTCGTCTACGGCGGCACGGGGCGCGCGGCCCGAAGTCATGCCGCCCTCAAGGAGATCGTGCGGACGCTGCTACGGCTCGAGGCGGACGAGACGCTCCTCGTCCAGAGCGGGAAGCCCGTCGGCGTCTTCCGTACGAACGAGTGGGCACCCCGCGTGCTCATTGCGAACTCACTCCTCGTGCCGCGCTGGGCGACGTGGGACGAGTTTCGTCGACTCGAAGCAGAAGGGCTGACGATGTTCGGCCAGATGACGGCCGGGAGTTGGATCTACATCGGGACGCAGGGGATTCTGCAGGGCACGTACCAGACCTTTGCCGCCGCCGGGGAGAAGCATTTCGGGTCCCCCGATCTCGCGGGTCGAACGATCCTCACGGCTGGTCTCGGTGGAATGGGCGGCGCCCAGCCCCTGGCTGGGACGATGTGCGGAGCCGCAATTTTGTGCGTCGAGATCGATCCGAGTCGTATCGAACGGCGGCTGGAGACGCGGTATCTCGACGAGGCGGCCCATTCGCTCGACGACGCACTCGCTCGGGTGCGGTCCGCAGCTCGGGAGGGCCGATCACTGTCGGTCGGACTGCTCGGAAACGCGGCCGATGTCGTGCCTGAGCTCGCGAGGCGCGGCGAGCTGTTCGATCTGGTGACGGACCAGACGGCGGCCCACGATCCGCTCACGGGCTATGTGCCGCAGGGGCTCGACGTCGCAGAGGCCGAGGAGCTGAGAGCGCGCGACCCGAACGAGTACCTCCGCCGAGCGCGCGGATCGATTGCAGCTCACGTCGAAGGCATGCTCGAGTTCGTCCGGCGCGGCTGTTATGTTTTCGACTATGGCAACAATCTCCGAGGGGAGGCTCATGAGGCCGGCGTAGAGGACGCCTTCTCATATCCGGGCTTCGTCCCGGCGTACATCCGGCCTCTCTTCTGTCGAGGTGTCGGGCCGTTCCGGTGGGTCGTCCTGTCGGGTGACCCAGCGGACATCGAGGAGATCGACCGCGAGCTCGGGGGGCTCTTTCCAGACGATCTACTGCTCCGACGATGGCTTGAGCTTGCTCCGGGCCGGGTCGCGTTCCAAGGTCTGCCGGCGCGGATCTGCTGGCTCGGATACGGCGATCGCGCACGAGCGGGACTCGCGATCAACGCGCTCGTTCGCTCTGGCGCCGTGTCTGCTCCCGTCGTCATCGGGCGAGATCACCTCGACTCGGGCTCCGTCGCCTCGCCGTACCGCGAGACCGAGGCGATGCGGGACGGCTCGGACGCGATTGCGGACTGGCCGATCTTGAATGCGCTCCTGAATGTCGCGGCAGGTGCGACCTGGGTGAGCGTCCACCACGGCGGCGGGGTCGGAATCGGCAACTCGATCCACGCCGGCATGGTCGTCCTGGCCGACGGGTCCGACGCCGCGGCCGAGAAGCTCGAGCGGGTTCTTACGACCGATCCCGGCACGGGCGTGATGCGTCATGCCGACGCCGGCTATGAAGAGGCGCTGGCGACGGCACGCGAGTTGGGGGTCGACCTGCCGTCGATCCACCACCCCGAGCGGTGAGCAAGAACGGCGAGAAGCCCGCCCGGCTGCTGATCCGCGACCTCTCGCAGGTGGCGAGCCCGGCCGGTCGGTCGGCTCCGGTTCGGGGTGCCGAGCTGCGGGCGATCGATCTCGTCGCCGACGCGTACATCCTGTGCGAGGACGGCCGAATCGCGGATGTCGGACCGATGCAGGAGCTCTGGCGGCTCGATGACGATGTCGTCGAGGTCGACGGGCGAGGGCTCTCGGCCGTACCCGGTCTCGTCGACTGCCACACGCACGCCTGCTTCGCCGGCGATCGTGTCGACGAGTTCTCGCAGCGTGCCGCTGGAGCCACCTACGAGGAGCTTCATGCACGAGGCGGAGGGATCCTGTCGACGGTTCGTGCAACACGCGAGGCCGGCGAGGCGGGTCTCGCCGCAGCCCTTTCCCGGCATCAGGCCTGGATGCTGCGAGCGGGAACGACGACATTCGAGGCCAAGTCGGGATACGGCCTCGACCGTGATACCGAGCTCACACAGCTACGAGTGATCAAGAGTGCTGGAGGCGTTCCCACGTGGCTCGGAGCCCACGCGGTTCCGCCTGAGTTCGCGGACGCTGGCGCCGACGCTTACGTCGACTTCCTGATCGAGGACGTTCTTCCCGATGCGGCGCTGCTCGCCGAGGCAGCGGACGTCTTCCTCGAGCGGGGAGCCTTCGACCTCGCGCAGGCTCGGCGTGTCCTGCTGGCCTCTCGCTCGAGCGGACTCGAGCTGCGACTGCACGGCGACCAGTTCACCGAGGCCGGCGCGATCCCGCTTGCGATCGAGCTCAATGCAAGGTCGGTCGACCACCTCGAGAGCACGGGGTCCACGGGCATCGATGCACTCTCCTCGAGCGCCGTCGTGGGGGTGCTGCTGCCTGCGAGCGCCCTCTTCCTCGGCCGTCCCATGCCTCCTGCGCGTGCTCTCGTGGATGCGGGCGCGGCGATCGCGCTCGCAACGGACTTCAACCCCGGGAGCGCGTACTGCGAGAGCCTGCCGCTCGTCTGCGCGCTCGCCGCGACACAGCTGCGGCTGGCTCCGGAGGAGGCGCTGACCGCGTGCACCGTCAACGCCGCTCACGTCCTGTCCCGCGCAGACCGGAAGGGACGCCTCGCCCGGGGATTCGACGCCGACATCGTGCTCGTGGCGGCCGACGACTGGCGGCATCTCGCCTATCACCTCGGAGGCGACGTCGTGCACACCGTGGTTCGAGGCGGACGGATCGAGTCGACGGCGCGGGCATAATCGCTGCATGCCGACGCGAAAGCAGCGCCGTAGACGGGCGAAGGAGCAACGTCACGAGTACGTCTGGGAGGACGGCGAAGGGAACGTGCTCGACCCGCAGGACGTTTCTTCCGGGAAGCAAGGATCGAGCTCTCGTGCCGAAACGGCGCGCCCCAGAAGGGAGCCGCAGCCTCCTTCCTGGCGCAAGACGCTCAAGCGCGGCTTCATCTTCGCGCCGATTATGGTCGTGACCGTGATGCTGCTCTCGAACAACCTCACTTTGGCGCAGCAGCTCACCCAGGCCGGGTTCATCGTCGCCATCTTCGTCCCGTTCAGCTACCTCCTCGACGGCGTCTTCTACCGGAACTACAAGCGACGTCTGGCGCGACGCGAGCAGACGGACCGTCGGCGCGGGAGCTGACGAGGTACAGATGACGGCGCTCCGCGTCGAACAGCTTTCGCTCGGACCGATGGGGACGAACTGCTACATCGTCCAGGCGAGCCCGCAGTCAACCGAGGCCGTCGTCGTCGATCCGAGCGGTGAGGGGCCGGAGCTTCGGCTTCGGCTGGCGGAGCTCGGCACCCGCTGTACCGCCATCCTCGTGACCCACGGGCATTGGGATCACCTCGTTGGTGTCGCCAATCTCGCCGAGGGCGCCGGAGCTCCCGTGTACATGGCCGAGGGCGAGCGCGATCTCCTCGAGAGCCCAGACCGATTCACGCCCCCAACGATCTCGCTACGAGCTCACACACCCGACGTGCTCCTCGCGGGAGGCGAGGCAATCGACGCAGCTGGGATCGCGTTCGACGTCCTCTCGGTTCCCGGGCACTCGCCTGCGCATCTCGCGTACCACGCCGGCGGCTGCCTGTTCTCGGGTGACGTGCTCTTCGCCGGTTCGGTCGGTCGAACCGATCTCCCTGGAGCGAGTTGGGACACCTTGCTCGCGTCCATCCACCGTCTTGTCGAGGCATACCGGCCCGAGACGATCGTGTATCCAGGTCACGGTCCCGCGACGACGCTGGGCGACGAGCTCGCGAGCAACCCTTTCCTCGCGGATCTGCGAGCGGAGCGGGCTGGATGAACAACGCGACGAAAATTGGGCGCGCACGGGGGACGCACGACATCGCGCCGGCTGAGCAGCCGCTCTGGCGGCGGGTTACCGGAGAGGTCGAACGGATCTGTGGGCTCTACGGCTACAGGCCGATTCAGACTCCCGTGTTCGAGGACACGGCGCTCTTTCAGCGCACGTCCGGCGAGGGATCCGACGTCGTCCAGAAGGAGATGTACACATTCGCCGACCGCTCGGATCGATCGCTGACATTGCGCCCTGAAGGCACCGCACCGATCTGTCGAGCGTATGTGGAGCACGGGATGCACCGTGAGCCGCAACCCGCGAAGCTTTTCGCGATCGCCTCCATGTATCGGTACGGGGCACCAGGTCGAGGCAGGTACAGGGAGCACTGGCAGGCGTCGGTCGAGGCGATCGGGACCGACGACCCGGCGATCGATGCGGAACTGATCCAGCTCTACGACACGCTCCTGGGTCGGCTCGGCGTTACGCGCTATCACCTCGAGCTCAACTCCATTGGCTGCAGGGAATGCCGGCCTGCTTATCTCGCTTCGCTACAGGCCTGGCTTGCCACGAACGGCGACCGACTCGACGCCGACACGCTGCGGAAGGCTGGCACGAGCCCGCTTCGCGTCTTCGACAACATCCAAGCGAAGCCCGAAGGAGTCCGCGTCGCGCTCGAAGAGGCACCCAAGATCGGCGCGTCGCTGTGCGCGGCGTGCACTGAGCGGTTCTCGGTGGTTTGCGCGGATCTCGACGCGGTCGGTGTCGGCTACACACTCGTGCCGACGCTCGTTCGCGGGCTTGACTACTACTCACGCACGACCTGGGAGTTCGTCGGTCCGCTCGAGAACGAGAACGCGACGCTGTCGGGCGGCGGCCGCTATGACTATCTCGTCGAGGAGATCGGCGGCCCGCCGACGCCAGGCGTGGGATTCGGGGGCGGTATCGAGCGGCTGCTGATTGCGATGGAGGCAGAGGGGGTTGCAATAGCCGAAGCTCCGACGATCGATGTCTTCCTCGCACTGGAGCCTGGCGCGCCTCGAGTACTCGTGACCCAGTGGCTTGCAGAGCTCCGGAACCTCGACCTTTCATGCGACACGGACTATGCGGGCCGCTCGCTGAAAGGGCAGCTCAGCCAAGCTGGAAGACTCGGGGCGGCGACGACCGTTGTCGTCGGTTCGGACCGGGCAACGATACGGCGAGCGGGCGCGGCCGACGAGGAGATGCGGCACGACGACGTCATGGGAAGGCTGCGGCCATGACGTGGCGCGATCTCATGTGCGGCGAACCGCGTGCGGAACACGTCGGCCGGACGATGACGCTCTCGGGCTGGGCAGCGCGCCGACGCGATCACGGTGGGCTCGTCTTCGTCGACCTTCGCGACCGCTCGGGGCTGATGCAGCTCGTCGTCAACCCGGAGCGCGCGCCCGGCGCCGCGGAGCTCGCGAAGGAGATCCGGAACGAGTTCGTCCTGCGGGTGACGGGAGAGGTCGTCGCGCGCTCACCCGAGACGGTGAACGCGAAGATGCCGACCGGCGAAGTCGAGTTGCAGGTCGACGAGCTCGAGATCGTCTCGCGCTCGACGCCGCTCCCGTTCCAGCTCGACGAGGAAGGCGTCGACGAGACGCTGCGCCTGCGCTACCGCTGGCTCGACCTGCGCCGCGAGAAGCTCCAGCGCAACCTTCGCCTCCGCGCCCAGATGGTCGGGATCATCCGTCGGGAGATGGAGGCGGAAGGGTTCCTCGACATCCAGACCCCGATTCTGTTCAAGCCGACCCCCGAGGGCGCGCGGGACTTCGTCGTTCCGAGTCGCCTTCACAAGGGGCGCTTCTTCGCCTTGCCGCAGAGCCCGCAGATCCTCAAGCAGTTGACGATGATCGCCGGCTTCGACCGCTACTACCAGATCGCGATCTGTTTCAGGGACGAGGACCTCCGGGCCGATCGCGTGCAGGAGATCACCCAGCTGGACGTCGAGATGTCGTTCCCGGATCGGGAGGAGCTCTTCGCTTTGATCGAGCGGACGTTCGCAGCGATCTGGCAGGAATGCCTCGGAGTCGAGATCGCGACCCCGTTCTCGCGCATGACGTACGAGGAGGCCGACCGCCGCTTCGGCTCGGACAAGCCTGACACGCGCTTCGCACTCGAGATCGAGGATGCCACGGAGGCGACACGCGGCTCCGAGTTTGGCGTCTTCGCCGGCGCCGAAGCCGTACGCTTCCTGCGCGTGCCGCGGACGTACTCGCGGGCCGAGCTCGCCGCGCTCGAGGAGATTGCGAAGGAGCGCGGCGCGAGGGGTCTTGCATACATCGTCAGCGACGCCGAGACAGGCGAGCTCCGCTCGCCCATCCTGAAGTTCTTGTCCGAGGAAGAGGTGGAGTCGTTTCGCATCGAACCGGGTGAGTCGCTCCTCTTTTGCGCTGACCCGTGGGAGATCACTTCACGCGTGCTCGGAAACCTCCGCCTGCACCTCGGCCGCGGGTTGGGTCTGATCGATGACGATGTGTTCACGTTCGGCTGGATCGTCGACTTCCCAATGTTCGAGTGGGACGAGGACGAAGAGCGGTGGAGCGCGAAGCACCACCCGTTCACGCGCCCGACCGACGAGTGGCGAGAGCGCTTCGGTGGCGAGCCGGGTAGGGCGCTCGCGTACGCGTACGACCTCGTGGTGAACGGGAACGAGCTCGGCGGCGGCTCGTTCCGAATCCACGAGCCCGACCTTCAGGCGCGTGTGTTCGACACGCTCTCGTTGAGCGCCGAGGACCAGAGATCGAAGTTCGGCTTCCTGCTCGATGCGCTGGCGATGGGTGCGCCACCGCACGGTGGAATCGCGCTGGGGATCGATCGGACAGTCATGGTGCTGGCCGGCGAGCCAAATCTTCGTGACGTCATCGCGTTCCCGAAGAACCAGGCTGGCCTCGATCCGATGAGCGGTGCGCCATCTGACGTTACGCCCGCTCAGCTCGGCGATCTCGGAATTCGGGTCGTCGAAAAGCCGTAATAGGCGGGGCCTCGCAGCCTCCGAGTTGGCGCTGAATCGTCTCGAAGCCGTTACCCATTCGGCGCACGATCCTCGATAGCCTGACGACAGGGGTCTTGGGGATCCCCTGGGGGTGGTTGGGTGAAGGTCGCCCAGCCCCCGCTCACTCGACGCTCCGGCTGCATCGTCGGCAACACTTCCGGGCGTGACCAACTCCTTCCCACAGCGCCTGGTTCTCCTCGCCGGGGTGGCTCTCGTCTCCGCCGTCGCCGCGATGGCCATCGTCGAGCAACGCTCGTCGGATCCGGGCGCCGCGACGTTGACGAGCGCGCCGGCCCCGGCAGGCTGGAACACAGCCTTCGCTGGATCGCGCGGGCCTTCGGGTGACGCCCAGCGAACGACCTGCGGACAGGTTCTCGCCCCTGAGTCGCTCGGCGCCACGCACCCGGTGCTTCCATGTGGTGCCAAGGTCGTCCTCCGTTACGGAGCCACCCAAGTGCTCACCGAGGTGATCGACAACGCGCTCGTGGAGCCAGGGAGGCAGCTCGAAGTCACCGAGGCTTTGGCAGGGATGCTCGGCCTCGACGGAACCGTTGAGCTCGAGTGGCGCTTCGCCGCCGAGAGCGGCGGGTAGGATGGAACAGCTCGACCCTGTGCGTGGCCACGGCTCAAACGTGAACCAACAGACACGTGAAGGGAGCCGGCGTCGGAGCTAGGTGGTACCCGACGCTCCGCACGGCACCCACCTGGCTAGCCAGGTTCTCGGCGGCCGGGGCTTCATCGGCAGGGTGGAGCACGCCTGGGAACAGTGTCGCGTGCGTGCCGCATCAATCGTCTAGCCTGGCTTCGTGACGACGATCGAGGTTTTCGGGGACGCAACTCGAGGCGGTGAATGGGCATCCGTTCGCCTCTGGGTGCGAGGCGACGTCGTCGTCGATGCACACGCGGCGGGCCTCGAGCGCTCGCTCGCAGGATTGACGCTGCTCGAGGCGGCAACGGTATCGGGCGAGCCGCTCGCGGTCGAGGCGCTCGCATCGGCGCTTGGGCAAGTCTTCGTCGCACTCCCCGAGCCGGGGCGGGCGGTCGTCGCGATGAGTGGTGGCGTGGACAGCGCTGTCGCCTTGCTCCGCGCTGCGCCCAACGCAATCGGCGTCACGTTGCGGCTCTGGCAGGACCCGGGTGCTCCGGACGTCGAGCGCGCGTGCTGCTCCCCGACTGCGGTTGCCGCTGCTCGCAGCACCTGCCATTCGCTCGGTGTGCCACACGTCACACTCGACCTGCGCGAAGAGTTTCGCCGCGCGGTTGTTCAGCCGTTCTCAGCCGGCTACGAGGCAGGGGAGACTCCGAATCCATGTATCCGCTGCAACGGCGCATTTCGCTTCGACGAGCTGCTCGCCTTCACATCACGCGCGGGCGCCGAGACGCTCTGGACCGGACACTACGCGCGCGTTGTCGAGCGCCAGGGGAAGTTCCTCATCGCACGTGGAGTGGACGTCCGGAAGGACCAGTCGTACATGCTCGCCACCCTGTCTTCCGACGCGCTCGCGCGTGTTCGATTTCCCCTCGGCGAGCAGTCGAAGGAGGAGACGCGCGCTGAAGCCGCCGCCGCCGGCCTCGCTGCCGCCGGGGGACGCGAGAGCCAGGAGGCGTGTTTTCTCGGTGGCGGCGACTACCGCGACTTCCTCGCCCGTGAGGGTCTTGCGACCGAGTCCGGTGCGATCCTCGACGCCGGAGGGAAGGTGCTCGGTCGCCACGACGGGTACTGGAGATTCACGTCGGGGCAGCGAAGGGGGCTCGGCGTCGCCGCGACACGGCCGCTGTACGTCCTCCGGACGGAGCCGTCGTCGAACTCCGTCGTCGTCGGCCCCAAGGAGGATCTCGCCGTCACTAGGGTCGATGCGGAGGGCGCGCTGTACGTTCCGGTCTCGCGGGGCGAGGCCAAGCTTCGCTACGGATCGCCCGCCGTTCCCGCCGTCGTGAGCGCGGCGAACGGCGGCTTCTCGCTCGAGCTCGAGGAGGCCGTAAACGCTGTCGCGCGCGGCCAGGTTGCCGTCGTGTACTACGACGACGCGGTGGTCGGAGCAGGCGTGATCACTGACGTTGCCTGAATGGAGCATCTAGGATGATCTCCCGATGACCGTCCTCGCAGCGACCGCCGGCGACGTTCTCGACTACGCGCTCGCCTTCTTCTTCGTGGCTGGTGGCCTCGCCTTGGCGTACATGCTCGTACGAATGGGGGGCACGTTTGCTCGGCTCTCCTCGTTCATCAAGGGCTCGGAACGAGACCTCCTGCCTGTCATCGTCAAGGCGGGGGGAACCGTCGACCGCGTCAACGACCAGATCGACAAGCTCGACGTCGTGACGGACAGCGCGGTATCGATGGCCGACAGCGCGGATACGGCCGTCCGCGCCGTCTCGACCGCCATCACGACTCCGGTGAAGAAGGTGACCGGGCTCGCCGCGGGTGTCTCGCACGGCTTTGCCGCTTTCCGCGCGCGGCGCGACGTCGGCGAGGCGATGCACGTCGCCAAGGATGCGGCTGCGAAGCGCGAGAGCGAGCTCGACGAGGAATTGCGCAGCGCTGGCCAGGCGGCCGCTGAAGAGACTCCCCCAGCGGTGTAACGCTCTCGAGAGCACGACCCCCCGGCTCGTAGAATCCATTCATGCGTACGACCGCTGAGCTGCGCGAGGGCTTTCTCGCGTTCTTCGAGGAGAAGGGACACCTGCGGTGCCCGTCGGGGTCGCTCGTCCCGCGCGCCGACGACCACTCCACCTTGCTCACGACTGCCGGGATGCAGCCGTTGATGCCGTTCTTTCTCGGCCACGAGTCTCCGCCAGCACCGCTGACCACCATCTCGCAGAAGTGCTTCCGCACCGTCGACATCGACGAGGTCGGGCTCGACGGCCACCACCTCACCTTCTTCGAGATGCTCGGCAACTTCTCGTTCGGGCAATACTTCAAGGAGGGCGCGATCGAGCTGGCGCGCGAGTTCGTCCAGGACCGGATGAAGCTCGACTGGAACCGTGTTTGGGCGACCGTCCACGCCGGCGATCCGCAGCTGAGACTCGGTCCAGACGAGGTCGCGATCGAGCTCTGGCGCCGCGTCGGGATGCCGTCCGAGCGGATCGTGCCGCTGCCGACCTCGGAGAACTTCTGGTCGGTTGGGGGTCCTGGCCCGTGCGGGCCCGACTCGGAGCTCTACTACGACTGGGGAGCCGAGCACGGCTGCGGCGAGCCCGACTGCGCGCCTGGGTGCACGCGCTGCGAGCGCTTTCTCGAGTTCTGGAACCTCGTCTTCATGGAATACGAGCTCCACGCCGACGGCACGCTGGCGCCGCTTCCGGCAGAGAACATCGACACCGGCCTCGGGCTGGAGCGAGGGAGCGCGATCCTCCAGGACGTGATGTCCGTGTACGACACAGATGGGTACCGGCAGATCATGGACTGGATCGCCGCGGAGTCCGGCGTGGCGTACGGGGACTCGCCGGCCGCGACGAAGGCCCACCGCGTGCTCGCGGATCATGGCCGTGGAATGACGTTCCTCGTGGGAGACGGCGTGACGCCGTCCAACGAGGGTCGCGGCTACGTGCTGCGACACATCATCCGCCGGGCCGTCCAGCAAGCGCAGCGGATCGGCCTCCAAGAGGTGCACCGGCTGTCCGCGGTCGTCGTTGAGCAGATGGCCGCCGCGTATCCCGAGCTCCCCGGCCAGGCGGAGGAGATCGCCCGCGTGGTCCGGCAGGAGGAGGAGCGCTTCGGCGAGACGCTCGAGCGCGGGCTGCGGCTCTTCGAAGAGCTCGCGGATAACGAGTCGATCTCGGGCGAGCAGGCATTCGCGCTCGCGGCGACGTATGGCTTTCCGCTCGAGCTCACCGTGGAGCTGGCCTCGGAGCGAGGCCAGCTGGTCGACGTCGACGGCTATCGGACGGCGATGGAGCAGCATCGCGAGATCTCCCGCGCCGGCGGCTCGACCGAGCTCCAGCGCGCGGCCGACTTCGCGCGCGACGCCGAATTCGAGACGGAGTTCGTCGGATTCTCGAAGACCGACGTGCTGACGCAGATCGGCGCGTTAGAGGAGCTCGACGAGGGTCTCTTCCTCGCGAAGCTCCGGGAGTCCCCGTTCTACGCGTCGGGGGGCGGCCAGGTGACGGATCTGGGCTGGATGGAGCGCGACGACGACTCCGGGATGCGAGCCGAGCTCGTCGAGGCCTTT
>JAOUHF010000112.1 GCA_029865325.1 Thermoleophilia bacterium | reverse complement strand
GGCCAGCGAGAACGAACGGGGGAGCCTCTGCTGCCTGTTTGATCGCTCGAGCCGTCCGCACCGCTCTCCGCGCCAACTCGCGCCCGAGCTCGAAGAAGCGATCTGCGCCTACCGGCTGAGCGGAGCCAGCACCTTCCATGCGCTCGGGGGCGTGGTCATCCAGTCGTAGAGGCTGACGCCCATCGTTCCGCCATCGTCGGAGACTGCGGCGGCGAAGCCGGCGAGCTCGTCGGGACCGAGCCGATCAGCGACGCCGCCGATGACGTGTATCGACGTCTCGGGGTTCCCGGTGTGTGCGCGGAGAAGACGGAGCGAACGCGTGACGTACCCGTACGTTGCGTCGAAGCCCTTGTACGCCCCGCCCGTGTACACCATCGGGGCAAACGCATCGGAGACCTCCGCGAGCTCTCTCCACGGAAACCGCGGCCACGTCGCCGGGTGTCGCTCGAGCCCACGTGGGTTGAAGGGAATGATCGCGAGCGGCCTGTCGCCCGCCTCCTGTCGGAGCCGGCGCGCGAGCGCGACCGCCCGCCGCGAGCGAAGGTTGACGTTCTTCAGTTTCGTCGCCTCGATGTTCAGGCTGACACCGTCGAAGACTCCGCCGATCGGTGTTCGAAACTGCACCAGTGCCAAGGCGCGGCGCGTGTCCAGCGCGGGGTTCACGTGCCCGGGCAAGTACCAGGCGACGACCCGGACTCCGCGTGCGTGCAGCGCATCGACGAAGCGGCCGAGTACCACCGGGTTGACGACGTCGACGGGGGCTCCGTAGTTCGCCGTCTCCACCCAGACGGTGTCGACGCCGCGGGCAGCGATGCGCCGGGCGGCGCGCTCGGGGGCCGCGTAGACGGGACCGTCGTAGATATCGACCCACGTCCCGAGCCCGCCGAAGACGGAGGAAGTCACTCGCTCCGCCGCGGGCGCCGCAGCGGCACCCGAGATGGCGACTACGAGCGCCGCGAGAGCGCAGACTGCCGGCAAGCGCACGCGACTGACTGTACGGGGCGACCATGAAGACACTGTCAAGGCGGGGGCACACTCGGCTGGGAGCGGGATTTCGCGGCCGGGAAGGCAGAAGGCCCGCCGGAGTGGGCGCAAGCGAGCGTTTCGCGCCACAGGCGGCGCAGCTCCTCGCGCTCCTCACTCGTCAGCCGCTCCCACTGGCCATGGTCGGTCTCCGCCAGGCGCACCCAGCGGAGCAACGACTCGGGCGCGATCCCGAGCTCGCCGGCGACCTCCCGAAACGGTCGCTCCCACACGCGCCACAGGCGCACCGCCTCCTGTCTGAACTCCGGCAAGAACCGCTTTCCCTTCGCCACGATGACTCACTTCTGGACGCTTGCTCGTCCGTCGTCGGCGTGTCAACGAAAGCGGGTCAACTCCAACTCCATCTTGACGCGGGACCTGCCGGCTCGGCACGCTTGTGGGAGCCGACGTGCTCCGACTTCTCGCCCTACCACTCGCCCTCGTCGCCCTCCAGCAGTACGACACGTCGATTCGCGCGCTGCCCGCTCCTCTCAAGTCCAGCCTCGAGGGAGAGTCGTGGCGGCCGGGCTGTCCGGTGCCCCTCGCGCAGCTTCGGCTGCTGACGGTCTCCCAGTGGGGCTTCGACGGGCGGGTCTACGAAGGGCAGCTCATCGTGCATCGCGACGCTGCGGCCCCACTCGCGAAGGTGTTCAGAAAGCTCTACCAGCTGCGCTTCCCGATTCGACACATGCGACTCGATGACATGTACGGGCCGAGACGAGCGCGCCCGCCAGACGGCGACATCACCGGATCGTTTCGGTGTCGCCAAGCAGTTCCGTCGCCGTGTACGGGCGGCTCGGCCAGCGGGCGGTGGTCGAACCACGCCTACGGTCTCGCAATCGACATCAATCCCGTCGAGAACCCGTACGTCGGCTGTGGCCGGACGCGGGATCGGGCAAGCGCGCGCTACATCAACCGCTCACGGCGCCGTCCCGGGATGGTGACGCCGGCCGTCGTGCGGGCATTTCGATCGATCGGGTGGGGTTGGGGCGGCGACTGGACGGGTCCCACGAAGGACTACATGCACTTCTCCGTGAACGGGCGCTAGCCGCGCCGAGCGCGACCTGGCACGCGGTTGTCGCGTTGTCGGGCGACGACAAGGAGAAGGCCCGTCCGCCGGCGGCCCGCAGCTGGGGTGGTACAGCCCGTCAGGGTATCGCGGGCGGCGCGGGCGACTGCTAGGCGCTGACGCAGGCGTCGTCCCGATAGAGCGCGTAACGGCTCGGGCAGGATTCGAGCCTTGCCCGCTTCATTTACGAATCCGAGAATTCGCATCGCGCGTTGCTTCTCGCGACAACAATTCGCAACGCCATTCTTCCGACAGTCGCGCCCATGCTCCCGGCGTACTCGCGTCCTACCACCGATCGGGGAGAATCTGTTGATACCCACGTGCGCAGTGCGGAGCCGGCTATCGGTGACCCGGGCGACGGAACAGCGATTAATGGCAGCTCGTCAACCGCGTTGCATTCGAGGCGGGTGTCAGGCCGACCGCAATTCGGAAAGGAACTGTTCGACGCGTTCCAGCACGAGTCGCGTTGAGGCCTAGTGAGCGGTGGGCCTCGACCAATAGCGCCTCGACGGGATCGGGCGCTAGTAATCCAGCCTGGGCGCAGCCCCGACGGGGGTGGAGTTTGCCGGTGTTTCCGGAGCGCGTTCTGTTGGTGCTCGACGTGCTGCGAGCCCGACACGTTCACGAATAAGTTCCCTGCCCGCTCGGCAGGAAGAGGCGAGCCGTCGCGCGGTGACCGGCTACGTCTCGGGCATGTCGGGCACCGCCAGCTTGAGGGTGCCGAAGCGGTCCCTGTTCATCTCGATCCAGGCCGCGCCGCCGGGGGAGTAGTCGAAGGCCTCCAGCAGGTCGTCCTCCACATCGTCGAGCAGCAGCGGCCCGTAACACCCCGTCACGACGTCGTCATGCAGCTCGATGGCCCAGACGGCCTGCGTCGACCGCTCGATCCAGAACTCGTGCTCGATCTTCATTGCCGCTCCTCTGTCACGCTCGATGGTCGAACAGCGCGATCTTCCCGGCATCCGGCAATTCCCCGATCCGACTCAGGGGACTCCCGTGCTCCGTAGTTGCCCGAACGGAGACTCGGCGCATATCCCGATGCCTGGCGTCCTGGTCTTGGTGAGACGGAGTGCGGTCGCGCTCATGGCGCAGACGTCCTCTCAGCGCAGCGACCTCCGAGCACGGTGATTAAGGCACAGGCCCGGAGGCCGTGCGCATCTTGCAACCGACTCGACAGGTGTGCGTCCCTAATCCGCACAATCTCATTCTGGGCCCTTGAATGGTCGGGATCATTGCTGTTCGAACCAAGTCTTGGTTGCGAATCGAAGAACTTCTTATCCGAGGATTCGCCCCAAGAGTTGCCTTTCTCCGGCAGCGGGTGGACGCCGGCGGGGAATGGCTGATACGGGTCTTGCCACTGCGGATCGTGTGTCTCTACTGGAAGGGCTTCGCCCGCTCGATCAGCTCTTCGAGACCCGGTTCGTTCGGGTTGCGCGGCTTGCCGGGATGGATGACCGCCACCTGACAGACCTCAGCCGCCTCGACGATCTCGCGGAACGTGCCGGCGTCGAGGTCCTTGAAGTACGCCTGCTTGTTCTCGTCGTAGGCGAACATCCGGTCGTTGATCAGCGTGCACTCGTTGCACGTCGAGCAGCGCTTGGTCTCGATCCAGGGATCGTCCGACGGGGCCTCCTCCGCCGCCTCCTCCACCGCCAATTCCGGGCCCGGCGCGCCCTCGCCGGCGACCGTCACCTGAGGCGCTCCTACCGCCCCTTCGACCACGGCCGTAGCCGCCGCCTCGGCGCGCAGGCTCTCGAGCTCGCGCTGCTTCTCCTCCTCCCAGGCCGCCTTCTCGCGTGCGAGCAGCCGCTCGGCGTGGGAGTTGTGGATGCCGCCGAGCTCCTGCAAGCCGTGCCAGATCTCGCGGCACCGACGAGCAGCCTGCATCAGCTTCGCGTCGACGATGAGCCGGTACAGGACGTTGTGCTCGTCGACGACGTTCACGTGGGGAACCCGCTGACCCACATCACTCGGGTCGAGGGAGAGCCACTCGTCGACCGGAATCATGTTCTCGTTCCACTGCGACCGCGGGATCCGCGCGAAATGCCGCGCGTAGCGGCGGTCACAGACGATGAAGTCGACGATCGTGAACGCGACCTGCTCCTTGACGCGCTGCAGCGCCTCGTCCGCGTACTCGAGGTCCTCGATCGGCCAGTCGAACTCGGGCTGAGGGTTGTCCTCGAGCGAGAAGCGCGAGGCCAGGTCCGGCCCCGCGGCAGGGTCGTAGGTGAACGCGACGAACGCTCGCGACTCCATCGCCGCCGCCGAGGTGAGATAGGGCGGCAGGTCGCTCGCAGGCGACGCCGAGCCGGAGAAGATGCTGAAGAGGGCCGGGCCCGCGTACTCGAGCCCGGTCAGCAGCTGGCCGCGAAGCTGGTAGAGGTTCGAGCTCGTCGTCTGCAGGATGAAGACGTCGTGGAGGCCCATCACAGTGCTGGCGAGCTGCATGCTGCGCATGCCGAAGCCGAAGTGGCCCGCGCCGAGTGACGACTCCTCGAGCACGTCCTCCGTCTGCACGAGCACTTTCACCGGCAGATCCGAGGACAGCACCTCGGTCACGACGGCGCTCTCGGCCGCGTCCGTATCTCCGGCGTCGATGCACACGAGGTAGTCCGGGAACAGCGCGAGGTCCTCGAGCGTGAGCGCGTGCTCGCCGAATGCGTCGAAGAACGGGTCGTGCTTCGCCTCGAGGTAGCGGCCATCGGCCTCGAGCGCGGCCATCGACATCGCCTTCACGAACTCGACCAGCTCGGACAGTCGCTCGCCGAACGCCGTCATCGTCTCGGCGCAGCTCGAGAAGCGGTACTCGTAGGGCAGTTCCGCGGCCTGCACGAGACTGGTCCCGACAGGAGGCTCGAAGAAGCGCTGGCGTTTCAGCACGTCGATCGCCCACTCGATCCGCTCGCGCCGGGCGACGGGCAGCTCGTCCGCAGGTGCGCTCTTGCCGAGAAGCCGCGACATCACGTCGAAGTCGAAATCGTCGCGGTGCAGGTCGCCGACGCCAGCCTGCAGGCTCTCGGGCCGGCGCCCGCCCTCGGAGTGGATGAAGGCGGCCCGCAGGATGTCGGAGAGGGCCTGTAGGAGCCGGTTCACCTCGTCGTGGAATCTGCGCGCCTTCTGCTGTTGCGTCGTGCGCCACGCGTGCGCGACGAGCCGCGACGGCACCTCGTGATCGCAGTCGATGACCTCGCCGTCGACGCTCAGCCGGGCGCCCGTGTGGGAGAGGATCTGCTCGACGCTCTCGCCGCCGTCCACAGCGAGGCTCGCTGCGGCCTTCTCCCAGAGATCGGAGAGCATGCCCTTGGCGCCGTCGCGGACGAGCGAGCGCAGCTCGCACTCGAGACGCAGCACCTGCCTGCGAAGCCGCTCGCCCTCCATACCGGGCGGTGCGACCTCCTGCAGGACATCGTCGACGATCGACGACAGCGACCGCACGAAGGCACCGTCGGCCGCACTTTCGACGAGGACGACCGGGTAGTCGTACCGCAGACGCGACAGATCCCGGTAGCCGGCGAGAAGCGCCGGCCGGAACGTCCCTCCCTCGATCGACTCGAGCTCGTCACCCGACCGGCTCCCGGTCAGGTGGAAGACGGCCTGCCCCTGGAGGGTCGCGGCGGGCTCGGGCCCGATCGTCTGCGACTCGCACGTCAACGGGGGTCCCCCGGTCACGCGGCTGCGTGCTTGGCGGTACTGTCGTCGGGCCAGACCGTGAACGCGTCGAGCTCGGCCTCGAGTCCCGCGCGGATGCGTTCTGCCGGTCGTGGCTGGCCCGAGCCACGCAGATCCTCGTAGCACGGGATGTCCGGGTTGCGGTACAGGATCCCGACCGGAATCACATCGTCCGAGGAGGCGATCTCGCGCGCGCGGTCGATGTCGAGTGGATCGTGCTCGCGCTGGTTCTTGTAGATACGCGCCATGTCGGGGCTGAGCTGCACGCCGTTCTCGTGGGTCAGGAGCAGCGTCTTCGACGGATCCTGCAGCCAGGGCTCGAGCATCTTGGGGAGGAACTCAGGGCAGCGCTGGATGATCCGCACGAACGAGAACCCTTTGTGCCGGTAGGCCGCAGCGACGATGTCGTAGAGCACCTCCGGGATCCAGTCCACGGCCTGCGCGACGAACGAGGCGTTTTGCACCCCGAGCGTGACGCTGATCGGGTTGAGCGCCTCGAGATCCGCCCCCCGCGGTGTCGTGTTGCTCTTGAGCCCTTTCGGCGAGGTCGGCGAAGCCTGCTTCTTGGTGAGCCCGTACACGAAGTTGTCGTGTAGGAGCACCGTCAGGTTCATGTTGTAGCGAATGGCGTGAATCCAGTGGGCCGCGCCGATGCTGCAGCAGTCCCCGTCGCCGGTATTGACGAACACGTGGAGGTCGGGCCGCGCCATCTTGACCCCCTCGGCGATCGGGAACGCGCGTCCGTGGATCCCGTGAAAGCCGTACGTGCTCATGTAGTGGGGGAAGCGGCTCGAGCAGCCGATCCCCGACACGAACACCATTCGCTCCGGGCTCAGGCCCTCGTCGCGGCAGAGCCGTTGTACGGCCGTGAGGATGGCGTTGTCGCCGCAGCCGTTGCACCAGCGCTGGACGCCTCCCTGGTAGTCCTCGAGGCTGTGGTGCTCCTCGTCGAAGCGCATCAGGCACTGCGTGACGGGGATCGTCATCGGCGTTCCTCCCGCTCGAGTCGTTCACGGATGGCGTTGCAAACGGTTCCAGGCTTGATCGGCTGGCCGCGCGCCTCGCTCCAACAGTCGACGTCGACGAGGTAGCGCGAGCGGAGCATCATCGCGAGCGGCGAGTAGCGGCGGTTGTCCTCGTCGACGAGCTCGTCTTCCAAGCGGTCAGCCCAGTTGCCCTCCACCGTCAGCAC
>JAOUHF010000111.1 GCA_029865325.1 Thermoleophilia bacterium | reverse complement strand
CGCGCCGGAGAGAATCGACACCCCAACGGCGTCCGCATCCTCCTGGATCGCCGTCTCGACGATCTGCTCCGGTGTCTGATGGAGGCCGGTGTAGATGACCTCCATTCCCGCATCCCGCAGGGCACGCGCGATGATCTTGGCACCGCGGTCGTGGCCATCCAGACCGGGCTTTGCAATTACTACTCGGATCGTCCCGGCCACATCGGCAGAATACCGCGGTGCGCCTGAACGTCATCGGCTCCTCGCCCGCGTGGCCGAACCCGGGGAGCGCTCACTCGGGCTACATGCTCGAAGCCGACGGCAGCCGCGTCTTGCTCGACTGTGGCCCCGGAGTCCTCGGCCGCCTGCGGGAGACCGCGATGTGGCCTGAGGTGGACGCGATCGCGATCACCCACTTTCACCTCGACCATTGGGGCGACCTCGTGCCGTGGGTCTGGGGCACCTTCTACCTCGCCTCGAACGGCCCAGTCGCGAAGCCGGCGCTCTGGGTGCAACCCGGTGGCGGGGCATTCTTGACGGCGCTCGGCGAGCGGCTCGGCTTCCCGGACATGTTCGAGCGCACCTTCCACTTGAGTGAATACGAGCCCGACGTGCCATTCCAGATCGGGAAGCTCGCCGTGACTGCGACACGCGTCCCGCACTACAAGCTCGAGACGTACGCCTTCCGGGTGCAGTCGAATGGCGCGGTGCTCGCCTACTCGGGTGACTCGGCCCCGTCCCGGGAGCTGGTCGAGGCGGCGCGCGACGCCGACCTCTTCGTCTGCGAGGCGACCCTCCTCCGAGGTGAGCTCGATGGTGAGCCGCGGGGCCATCTCTCGCTCGACGAGGCAGTTGAGGCATTCGAGGCATCAGGGGCGAAGCGACTCCTCGTCACGCACCGCCCACGCGAACTGCCGACGCCGGATGAGTACGAGCTCGCGTACGACGGGCTCGAGCTCGAAGTCTGACTCCGCACTGAAGACACCGCCCGCCGAGGCCGATACCCTCATGGCGTGATCTCTGTCGTCGTCCCCTTGCTCGATGAAGAGCACTCGCTCGATGCGCTGTATCGAGAGATCGCGGACGCCCTCGACTCGCAGAGCCAGCCCTTCGAAGTGGTCTTCGTCGACGACGGCTCGACCGACGGAAGCATGGCGGCACTCGAACGACTCCATGCCGAGACCACGAACGTCGTCGTTGTGCACCTTCGCCGCAACTTCGGCAAGGCGGCTGCGCTCCAGGCCGGCTTCCTCGAGGCAAATGGCGAGGTGGTCGTAACGATCGATGCCGACCTCCAGGATGATCCGGCTGAGATCCCGCAACTCCTGGCGAAGCTGGACGAGGGATTCGACCTCGTCTCCGGCTGGAAGACGCGGCGGAACGATCCGCTCACCCGGCGGGTGTTCTCTCGCCTCTTCAACTGGGCGACCGCGGTCGTGTCGGGCGTGCGTCTGCACGACGTCAACTGTGGCTTGAAGGTCTACCGCGCAGAGGTCCTACAAGGGATGCGTCTCTACGGGGAGCTCCACCGCTTCATTCCCGTGCTGGCGTCGTATCGTGGCTTCCGCGTCGCAGAGATTCCCGTCAATCACCGAACGCGCCAGCACGGACGCTCTCGGTACGGACCGGAGCGCTACCTCCGCGGCTTCTTCGATCTGCTCAGCGTCACTTTCATGGGGCGCTACCGCCATCGGCCGCTGCATCTCTTCGGAGGCATCGGTCTTCTGATGGGGGCTGTCGGATCCGTGATCCTCCTGTACCTCACGTTTCTCAAGCTGTGGGGAGAGGGGATAGGCCAACGGCCACTACTCACCCTCGGAGTCCTCCTCGTCGTGGTCGGAATCCAGCTCGTCTCGCTGGGTTTGCTCTCGGAGATGATCACGTCGCAGCACGAGGAACGGATAGACGAGCGTGAACGCATGAACCAGATCGTCGAAGAAGTCCTGCGCTAAATCGAATCCCGTGCGGGTCCTCTACTTCGGAACCTACGAACGCGACTACCCACGCAACGCCCAGGTGATCTCATGCCTCCGGCGAGCGGACGTCGACGTTCACGAGCACCACATCCCGGTCTGGGACGGCCAGCGTCACAAGCTGTCTCTCGGAATGCGCCGGGCCGCCCGGATCGCGGTTGCTGAAGCGCGGCTCACGCTCAGCTCGGCGGGCAACGCGGACGTCGTGATCGTGGGCTTCCCGGGGCACGTCGACATGCTCGCCGCAAAGCGGGTCGCCCGGGGTCGTCCAATCGTCTTCAACCCGCTCGTATCACTCGAGGACACGATGGTCGGGGACCGTGGGCTCGTGTCCCCGCGGTCCGTGGCAGCGAGCGCCTTGCGGTGGGTCGACCGCACCGCCTTTCGCGGCGCGAGGCTCGTGGTCGCGGACACCGAAGCGCAGGCGCGCTACTTCACGGAGCACTTCGAGCTTCCGAGCGAACGTGTCGCCGTGTGCTTCGTCGGAGCGGACGACCGCCTCTTTCAGCCCGGCCCTCACGTTTCTGGAGAGTTCATGGTGCTCTTTGTCGGCAAGCTCATCCCGCTACACGGACTCGAGACGATTCTCGCCGCGGCAGCGCTGTGCCCCGAGATCGAGTTCCACATCGTGGGGAGTGGTCAGCTCGACGACGTGCTCGTCACGCGACCGGAGAACGTGCGCTGCGAGCCGTGGGTCGACTATGAGAAGCTCCCCGATCTCTATCGCTCCGCGGGCTGCGCGCTGGGCATCTTCGGCACCTCCGAGAAGGCGGCACGGGTCATTCCGAACAAGGCCTTTCAGGCGTTGGCAACAGCGACGCCGCTCATCACCGCCGACACGCCTGCGAGCCGCGAGCTCCTCGAGCACGAGCGGGATGCGCTCCTCGTGCCACCAGGAGATCCGACCGCGCTTGCGGCCGCGGTTCGGATGCTCGCCGCCGATGGTCCGCTCCGAGACAGAATCGCTGCTCGCGGCCGCACCACGTACGAGGCCCACGCGACCGAGGAAGTGCTCGGCCACAGGTGGCGTTCCCTTCTCGAGCAGCTCTCCGGCTAGGGACCGGCCGACGTGCGAGCGAGCGCGAGGTAGCCGAGGCAACCTCGCTCGACGCCGACGAAGAGGCGATCGACTTGAAGCGCGATCCGAAGGATTCGCAAGGCGTTACGTCGCTCGCGCCCGTCGGTCGCCAGGGCCGCAGCTCGCCTGTCGTAGACCGCCCGGTGATATGTCGCGGACACGGGAAATCCCCAGGGTCGGAGGCATTCGAGCGTAAGTCCTGCGTCGCCGACGGCCTGCTGGAGACGAGCACGTGTGTAACGCCGAGCATGTCCGGCCCAGCGGTCGCTTGCGCCGAACCACTCCGGATGGGCCGGGACGGACAGCGCAACCACGCCACCTGGCCGGAGCACGCGAGCTGCCTCCGACAGAGCCTTTCGGTCGTCCTCGATGTGCTCGATCACCTCGCCGGCGACGACCGCGTCGAACCTGCGATCCGCGAACGGCAGGTCGGTCATATCCGCATGGAGCGCTTCTCCGCGAACGCTGTCTCGGAGCACATCGACCGCCGCCCGAGACACGTCAGAGCTCACAACCTCGAACCCCCGTCCTTCGAGCAACCGCGTAAACGAGCCTTGCCCAGCTCCGACGTTGAGCACCTGTCGTCCTGGATCGGCCTTGAGAAACAGGTCGAGCAGAAGCGTCTCCCGCAGCTCGTGGCGAGGCCCGACGAACTCGGGTGCAGTGCCCCATGTGTGTTCGACGTCGGCGCCCATCGTGGCCCGGGGTCTGACCCCGATCAGAACACCGGAGTCTCGCGCCACACGCCCCACACCTCGCGAAGCGCGTCGCACATCTCGCCGAGGGTCACGTAGTCGCGCGACGCGTCGATGATCGGCGGCATGAGGTTGGCGCCTTCCGTCGCTGCGGCCTCCTTGAGCGCCGCGAGCCGCGACTCGACGAGGCCGGAGTCCCGCCGACCCTTGACTACGGCCAGCCGATCGACCTGCTTCTGCTCGAGAGACGGATCGATCTTGAGGGTCGGGATCGGCTCCTCGTCGTCGAGTTGGTAGCGATTGACGCCGACGATGACCCTCTTCCCGGACTCGACCTCGGACTGGTAGCGAAATGACGCGTCAGCGATCTCCTGCTGGAAGAAGTTGTCTTTGATCGCGGGAATGACGCCGCCGAGCCGGTCGATTCGATCGAAGTACGCATACGCCTCGGCCTCGATCGCGTTCGTCATGCTTTCGATGTAGTACGAGCCGCCGAGCGGGTCGATCGTGTTCACGGCACCCGACTCGTGCGCGATCACCTGCTGCGTGCGGAGGGCGAGTCGCGCAGCCTCCTCCGTGGGGAGCGCCAGCGCCTCGTCGAAGGAGTTCGTGTGCAGGCTCTGCGTGCCGCCGAGCACCGCAGCCATGGCCTCGAGCGCCGTGCGCACGATGTTGACCTCGGGCTGCTGCGCGGTCAGCGAGACGCCGGCCGTCTGCGTGTGGAACCGCATCAGGAGCGAGCGCTCGTTGCGGGCGCCGAAGCGGTGGCGCATCTCGCGGGCCCAGATCCTGCGTGCTGCGCGGTATTTCGCGATCTCCTCGAAGAAGTCGAGATGCGCGTTGAAGAAGAACGAGAGCCGCGGCGCGAAGTCGTCGACGTCGAGTCCGCGCTCGACGGCCGCTTCGACGTAGGCGAACCCGTCGGCGAGCGTGAACGCGAGCTCCTGCGCCGCGGTCGAGCCGGCCTCGCGAATGTGGTACCCAGAAATCGAGATCGGGTGGAAGAGCGGCATCTCCCTCGAGCAGAACTCGATCATGTCGACCACGAGCCGCATCGACGGCTCGGGCGGGAAGATCCACTCCTTCTGCGCGATGTACTCCTTGAGGATGTCGGTCTGCGCGGTGCCTCGGAGCCGGTCGCGCGGAACGCCTTGCTGCTCGCCGACGCACACGTAGTACGCAAGCACGATCGCCGCAGGCGAGTTGATCGTCATCGAGGTGGAGACATCGCCGAGCGGAATGCCGTCGAAGAGCGTCTCCATGTCGTCGAGCGAGTCGACGGCCACACCTTCGCGTCCGACCTCACCGAGCGAGCGGGCGTGGTCCGAGTCGTACCCCATGAGAGTCGGCATGTCGAAGGCGGTCGAGAGGCCCGTCTGCCCATGGTCGAGCAGATAGCGAAAGCGCTCGTTCGTCTCGGCGGCTGTTCCGAATCCGGCGAACTGCCGCATCGTCCAGAGCCGCCCGCGATACATCGAGGGATAGACGCCGCGTGTGAACGGGTACTCGCCCGGGTACCCGAGATCGCGGGCGTGGTCGACGTGCGTCGTCTCAGGCGTATGGATCGGCTCGTTCTCGACGCCCGAAATCGTCGAGAAAAGCTCGTCGGAGCGCTCCGGCGCGCGTTCGTAGACTCTCTTGCGCCAGGCCCCGACCGAGTCGGCCGCGCCGCGATCCTCGGTCGTCGCCATCGCCGCGCATTGTAAGTGCGCCTTAGGGGTCAGACCCGGGGTCAGACCCCAGGCGTGTCTCATAGGGACCTGATCGCAAGAACGAGGGATGGCTCGGTGCACGCCGGGCGCCGACGACACACGCGTGCGGGTGCGGCCCCTCCTCGCAGTCCTCGTCAGCGCCAGCGCGGTTGCAGCGCTCGTGGGCGCCTCGACGAGGGCAACGGCCGGCCGTGCGTGTGGCGATGCGATAGGCGACAACGGCTATGCGTACGCCGGGCACCAGGCGACCTCCACCGGTCACGGAGTCCGAGCGACCCTGACACTCGTCCGCGAGCCGAGCGTCGCATCCGGGCATGTCGCAGGCTGGGTTGGCGTCGGAGGTCCCGGACAGGGCGCGAACGGTCAGGACGCATGGATTCAGGCTGGTGTCGCCTCGATGCCGGGGATGGATCCGTTCATCTACGCGGAGATCACCCGCGAGGGGCGCGAGCCCGAGTTCATACTCCTCGAGCAGGGCGTTCCCGTAGGCAAGAGCCACCGCATTGCAGTCCTCGAGATGTCTGGACGGCGGGGTTGGTGGCGGGTCTGGGTCGATGACCAAGCCGCAACAAAGCCGGTACGCCTGCGCGAATCGTCCGGCCGTTGGGCGCCGATCGCCACCGCAGAGAGCTGGAACGGAGGCGAGCCATCATGCAATACGTTCTCGTTCCGATTCGAGCGCGTTTCGGTTTCATACGGCGGGGGCGGCTCCTGGCGTCCGTTCGTCGCCGGCCACCGCTTCCTCGACGGCGACTACAAGCTGCGCGACCTCGCGTCGGCAACGGCCGAGACGGGCGCGTACCGTCGCAGCCTCGCGAGCGACAGCGTCATTCCGTACGCGTTCGTCGCCGCGTCTGGTTCGTGACTTCGGCGCTACGAGTTCGATGGCCGAACGTTCCTGACTGCGACTGCTTTGAGCTCATAGCTTCCGGGCGGGAGGCCCATGACCGTTGGCCACGCGGACACCAGACGAGCGTCATGACAAGCACGCATGAGACGCACGCCTTCCCCCAGCGTCGCGACGTAGAGGGTGAAGCGCGGGCGCGCGCTCCCGCACCCGAAGGTCAGGGTCGACGCCTCTGGTAACGAGATCTGACGTCCCGCACGAGTCATCGCGGCGACTGACACGTCGCATCGGGTGTCACCACATCGAGCTGTGTAGGCGACCGACCCGAGTTGGCGGCTCTCGATTCTGGGAATGCCGTTCGCGCGGGCGACCGCGAGACCGAAGACCAGAACGGCAGCGCCCACGACACTGAGCCCAACGAAGCCGAACTCGGGCGAGACACGACGGCTCGAACCAAGTCGTCGGAGGAGGAGCCATAGACCGCTGGAGACGAGCGCGACAGCCACTACGCTCGCGAGCAGTGCCGGGAGCAGGAAGTCCCGCGCGAAGCCGTATCGCAGGTGACTCGACCCCGTCATCGTGCTGGACGCGTAGCCGATAACAACGCCAACCGCAACGATCGTCGACTCCGTAAGAAGACGAGCCTCTCGCACTCTCGTCGCCGCCACCGGCCGGTTTCGGGCGAGCCACGTGACGATCGCG
>JAOUHF010000110.1 GCA_029865325.1 Thermoleophilia bacterium | reverse complement strand
GCTGCCCGAGCACCGACTGCACGAGACGATCGACGCCGTGCAGTCCGTGCTTGCGGAAATCGGTGCGAACGACATTCCACTCGAGCTCGTGTTGAACAAGATCGACCTTCTCGACCCACTCGCTCGAAGGCGCATCGCGCACGGCTTCCCGCGAGCGCAACAGATCTCGGCGGACACGGGGGAGGGTCTTGACACGTTGAAGGCGCGGATATCCGACCTCTTCTCCGACCGGTTCGAGGATGTGCGCCTGCTCGTCCCCTATTCGGACGGTCGAGCGCTAGCCGAACTCTATGGCCTCGGCGCCCCGATCGCGGAGCGGCGAGACACACCGGAGGGCGTTCGCGTACGCGCACGGCTGCCTCGGCGGGAGATTCGACGGTTCGCGAGTTTTCTCGTGGCTGGAGGAGACGAGAAAGAGGCATCTGCGTCGTGATCGACGTACGTGTGCGCCGCCTGCGCGAGGATTCCGTCCTGCCGAGCCAGGCGTATCCCGGCGATGCGGGCCTCGATCTCGCGGCCTGTGAAGATGTGACACTCGAGCCCGGGGAGCGCGCGACGGTGTCGACTGGGATTGCCGTCGAGATCCCCGCCGGGTATGCCGGCTTCGTGCAGCCACGCTCCGGGCTCGCAGCGCGCCACGGGATCGGTGTTGTGAACTCACCGGGGCTGATCGACTCCGGGTACCGCGGCGAGATTCGGGTCGTCCTCTTGAACACGGACGCGCGGAACACGTTCACTGTCGAGCCGGGCATGCGAATCGCCCAGCTTGTCGTGGCACCCATAGCCGCTGTGCGCCTGGTCGAAGTCGAGAAGTTGGCCGCAAGCGAGCGTGGCGGAAAGGGCTTCGGCTCATCAGCGCAGTAAGCGTGGAACCTCGGATTCGTGTCTCGGCGATCCTCCGCTGGCGCGGGCGGATACTACTGCTTCGGCACGAGAAACGGACGGGCGAGGCATGGCTTCTTCCGGGAGGCGGCGTGCGGACCGGAGAGAGCTTGATTCAGGCGCTCCGGCGAGAGCTATGGGAGGAGACGGGGCTCTTTCCAGAGGGCGCTGAAGTACCGCTCGAGGGGCCGGTCGCACTGGTCGACTCGATCTCTCCGGAAAGCGCGCCGAAACGCAAGCACGTCGTGCACGTGATTTTCGCGGCCGACGTGTCCGGATCGCTCGAGGACGTCGCGTCGCAGGACGACGCGGTTCGTGGTCATCGCGCGTTCGACGTTCGCGAGCTGGACTCGATCGCCCTTCACCCTCCGATCCAGCGGTTCCTGCAGCGATGGCAGCCCGGCGACCCGGCGGTCTACCTCGGGAAGATGTGGGTTCCGTAGCTCGCACCACTTGGCATGCTTTCGCGACGGTCCGTGCGCCACTCGTACACCTGTCCTCGATACGCTGAAAGCGGGTGGTGGGCCGGGGTGCCCCTTGAGAATTCCGTTTCTAGCGACGGCCACCCCGCTTTCGAGCCCGCCCCGCCGCAATGCGGAAGGCCTCAGCTTCAAGAGTGTTCGGAAGCGGCTCCAACGGTTGCGGGTCGGTTCCGGACGCATGCGCCAGCGCCTGAGCGAGGAGCCAATCGGCCAGCCATGGGTTCCGCGGAAGCAACGGGCCGTGAAGATAGGTGCCGATAGCCCGACCGAGCCGACATCCCTCGAGTCCCGATTCTCCGTCGTTCCCGAATCCGAACATCACTCGCCCGAGCGGCGCTGCGCCTGGGTCGAGGAGCGTTCGCCCGGCGTGGTTCTCGAAGCCGGCGAGCTGGTGCTTCTCACCCGGGTCGAGCTCACACTCGAGTAGCACGTCGCCGATCATGCGCGTCACTCCTGCAACGGTCTCGTGTGGGAACAATCCGACGCCGGGCATGAACGATCCATCGCGACCCCCATACCCGCGGCCGAGGAGCTGGTACCCACCGCAAACCGCGAGGAGTGCCACGCCCGACGCATGCGCGGCCTGGATCGGTTCGCTCTTCCCGGCCAAGTCCGGAGCGACGAGTGCTTGCTCGCGGTCCTGGCCGCCGCCGACGTAGAGAAGGTCGTACGCATCTGGATCAACGGGATCTCCGATGCCAAGCGAGCGGACGTCGAGCTCGTGGCCACGGAGCGCAGCGCGTTGGTCGAGAACGGCAATATTTCCACGATCAGCGTAGATATTGAGATAGCCGGGGTAGAGATGGCCGACGACGATTCTCATCGTCGCTCGCCCTCCCAGTACGGGCGCACGAGCCCGCGCGTCGAGAGGATCTCACGCAGTGCCAGCATCGCCGTGTAGGTCGGGAGTACGACGAGCTCCGTCCCTACATCGACCAGAGCCAGGCCACGGTCGAGCGCTCGCTCGAGCGACGGCTCGACCTCGAGCCGTTCGTCGGGAAGTCCGCCGTAGAGCAGCCGCAATCCAAGCTCGGCCGCCCGCTCGCCGCTCACCACGACTCGCCCGACGTGTTCGAGGATGGGCTCGAAGTCAACGTCCCATATCCACGAGACGTCCTGTCCGTCGGCGATCGCGTCATTGAGCGCGAGCACGAGAACCGGCGGTACCCCCGTCTCGAGGGTGCGCAGCACCTCGTTCGCACCGGCCGGGTTCTTGACGAGGAGGACGACCACCGTCTTCCCGCCGGTCGGGATCCGTTCGAACCGGCCAAATGCGGCGCTGAACGCCTCGAGACCTGCCTGAACGTCGCTCAAGGACGCGCCGAGGGCAAGCGAGAGCGACGCTGCCGCCGTGGCGTTGTAGACGTTGTAGAGGCCGGGTAGAGCAAGCTCGACGTCAACGGCTCCGGCGGGCGCATCGATTCGGAATCGCGAGGCGACGAGACCGCGGAGCTCGATCTCTCGTGCGGCGATGTCGAGGGAGGGTCGCGCATGCTCACACGCAGGACAGCGGTAGTCCCCGAGGTGGCCCACGTACGCCGCCGCGTACTCGTACGGAGTACCGCAGCGAATGCAGTACTTGGAGTCTGCAGCATGCTGGAGCGCCGGGCGCGCATGGCGCGGATCGTCCAATCCGAACCGAAGTGTGTGCGGACGCGCGTCTGCGAGGCTTGCGACCACCGGGTCATCGGCGTTGACCACGAGCGTCGTCTCGTCGGGGAGTGCCCCAATCGCTTCTCGCCATCGCTCGGCGACGAGCTCGAGCTCGCCATAGCGGTCGAGCTGATCGCGGAAGAGGTTCGACAACGCGACGACCCTGGGATTCAACCGAGCGGTCGCCTCGGGGAGCGCACCCTCGTCCACCTCGAACAGACCGAGCTCGGCTCGTCGCGCCGAAACGAGCTCGGAGGCGATTCCCGAAAGCAAGTTCGCGCCGGACTGGTTCCAGGCGAGGCGGGTATTCGCACCGAGAATCCGCGCCGCCATCGCCGTGGTCGTCGTCTTGCCGTTGGTCGCAGACACGAGGGCGCTGCCCTGCTGCAACCGAGCGCCGAGAGCATCGACGGATCCGGGATCCAGCTTCCAGAGGAGCTTTCCGGGGAGAGTGGTGCCGCCGCCTCGGCCCGCCACGCGCGAGAGCGCTCCCACGCCACGCGCTGCCATCGTCTCGATCCCGAGTCGAACCCCCATCCGCGGCGAGGGTACCGAGTGGGGAGGGGCGCTCGCCCGCTCTGACGTGCTTGCAGAATCTCCAGAACGCTCTAAGCTAATTGCAAGCATGGCTCGACCGCGCGCACGCAAGCGTGGCCCGTTGCGCATCGACGAGGCGGAACTCGCCGCATTTCGTGCGGGCTTGCGCCGTCGTTACTCCGACGCGGAGATCCTCGAAGAGCTTCGTGCCGCAGCGCAGAGGCTCGGACGGTCGCCGACGATGCGTGAGTTCGCACAGGATCCCGAGGCGCGGGTTCATCCGCAGACGGTCATCGAGCACTTCGGGACCTGGAACGCGGCGAAGCGCGCGGCAGGACTATTCCCGCGTCGCTTTCTCACCCGCGACGATCTGCTGAATCAGCTCCAGGCGCTAGGAGACGAGCTCGGGCGCACACCGACTGCGCGCGACCTGGTCGCCCGTCGGCGAGCACTTCCCTCGGCGTCACTCTATGCACACACCTTCGGCTCTTTGGCGAACGCGCTTCGCGAGGCCGGGTTCGAGGTGCTTCAAGGCGAGGAGCGTCTCGAGCGGGCGATTTCCCAAGGGGTAACGCTTGCGCAGACGATCGGCCGGCTGCCCAAGATGTCCGACTGGGCGGACGCGCGACGGGACGACCGCGCGCTGCTGTCCGAGTGGCAGGTCTACCGGTTGCTCGACGTGCCCCGCGGAGCTTGGACCGCGTTCCAGTTTCTCGTCCGCGAGCGTCTGCGAGACGCAGGTGTGGACGTCTTGGCGGACGGATCCCTACGCAGCGGCGGCTGAGGCCAGTGCTGCGAGTCGCTCGAGGCACCACACGCCCTCGCGCGGAGTCCTGACTGGCGTGAGGGAGCCCTCCTCGCGATAGCGGCGATCAGTCCGGAATCGCCGCTCGCGGACGACTTCTCCTCCGGCGACGCGAAGAAGACGACCCTCGCGCACCTCCTGCACCTGGAGGCGCGTCTCGAGCGCCGCCTCGACGATCCTGAGTGCACGTCGCGTCGAGGCGAAGTAGAGCTCGTGCCGACCCCGCCCGATCCAGAGCGGACGCAGACGCCCCCGCGCGAGGAACAGAGTCGTCGAGTCTCGCTCGTCCAGCCACGCTGCGGCCATCGTGCCGCGCAGCTCGGTGAGGGCTCGAGCGTTGTGGCGATGGTGCTCCACCAGCGCGAAGATCGCCTCGGAGTCGACGGTCATGTTCGGTTCCTCGCGATCGATCCCGTAGCGCGCGAGTAGCGCGTCGTCGTTCTTGATGATTCCGTTGTGGATCCCGACGACGGCGCCATGCCGGATGGGATGGTTGTTGCCCTCGATCTCGGGGTGGCCCTTCGTAAAATCGCGCACGTGGATGAGGGCCTGTTGCGCGGAGCGGGGGAGAGCAATCGCCTCGAGGAGGCCACTTGCCCCGCCGCGTAACTTCGTCACGTCGATTGCTCCTTGATCGCTGCGCCACGCGTACCCGACTGCATCGGCGCCGCGCTCGGCGATTCCCGCGAGGAGTGCCTGCGCCGCAAGCGTTCGCTCGACCGTCGAGTCGGGACTGAGGCTATAGCCGGCTATGCCGCACATGAATCGCTCTTCTACTTTCAGGGTCAGACGCCACCAGAGACCGTAGACGACAGACATGACGGTTCTGTTTGTGAGGACCGTGTCGCATACGTTCGATCGGCTTCTCGCTCGAGCGGCAGATCCCTCGTCGGAGGATGTCATCCCTCAAGGGGGGCAACCTCACGGTCGATACACCCGCCGTGGAAGGGAACGCCGCTGAGCATCTCTTCGATTCTGCGGACGAAGAAGTACAGGTCGCAGCCGACGAGCCGGAATCGCGAGAGCGCCCGGATCTCGCTGGACCGAGCCCCGACGATCCACTGAAGCTGTACGTCCGCCAGATCGGTGATGGACGCCTTCTCACTCCGGGTCAGGAGCGCGAGCTCGCGCGCCGCAAGGACGCGGGCGACGAGGCAGCAAAGCGAAGGCTCATCGAGTCGAACTTGAGACTCGTCATGTCCATCACGCGCAACTACACACGCGCCGAGGTGCCGTTGCTCGACCTCATCCAGGAGGGGAACCTCGGCCTCATTCGTGCGGTCGAGAAGTTCGACTACACGATGGGTTTCAAGCTGTCGACCTATGCCACGTGGTGGATCAAACAGTCGATCTCCCGAGCGCTCGCCGAGCAGGGGCGCACGATCCGACTCCCCGTGCACGTCGCCGACCAGGTGCGCAAGGTAACGAAGACCCGGCGCCTGCTCGGCCAGAAGCTGAACCGAGATCCATCGCTCGAGGAGATCGCCGCCGAGATCGAGATCAAGCCGGAGCGTGTTCAAGAGCTGCTCGACCTCGTTCTCGACCCGGTGAGTCTGGAAACGCCGATTGGGGACGGAGACTCGAGCGTGGCCGATCTCATCCCGGATACGAACGCGAAGCAACCTGAGGCCGAGACGGCCGACAGAGCTCGCTCGTCGGAGCTCCTCGATGCTCTCGCGAAGCTCCAGCCTCGTCAGCGGCGCGTCGTCATCGAGCGCTTCGGCCTCGACGGCGTTCGCCCGAGGACACTCGAAGAAGTGGGCTCGAACCTCGGCATCACTCGCGAGCGCGTCCGGCAGCTCGAAGCACGAGCGCTACGCGAACTGCGTGCGGTCGCACCCGGGCTCGAGCTGTACCTGCGAACCTGACACCGAGGTTCCGCGCTAGGTCGCGTCGACCGCCTGCATCTCGCGCAGGCTGCCGAGCCGCCGGAGCGATTCGAGTTCGATCTGCCGTACGCGCTCCCGGGTGAGCCCAAGCCGCCTCCCGATCTCCTCGAGTGTTTGCGGCTCCGCGCCTGTGATCCCGTAGCGCATCACAACCACCTCGCGCTCGCGCGGGGGGAGAGCTGCGAGCGCGTGCCGAAGGGCCTCGCTCCGCAGATGGAGCTCGACCGCCTCTTCGGGGAGGGGCTCGTCGCCCGCGACGAAGTCGCCGAAGACAGCATCCTCGCCGTCGCCCACGGGAGCGTCGAGACTCGTCGAAGCTCGGGCGGCCGCCCGTACCTCGAGCACCTGCTGGACGGTCAACGACGCCTCATCCGCGATCTCGTCGATGGTCGGCTCGCGCCCGAGCTGCGTCCAAAGCAGGCGGTCGGCGCGGTTGATCTTCTGCAGGCGCTCGACGATGTGGACAGGCATGCGGATCGTTCGCGCCTTGTCCGCCAGCGCTCGCGCAACGGCTTGACGGATCCACCACGTGGCGTAGGTCGAGAACTTGAAGCCGCGCCGCCAGTCGAACTTCTCGACCGCCCGGATGAGCCCGAGCGTCCCTTCCTGGATGAGATCGAGGAATGGAAGTCCCTGGTTTCGGTAGTTCTTCGCGATCGACACCACGAGTCGGAGGTTCGACTGGATCATCCGCTCCTTCGCGTCCATGTCGCCATGCTCGATCCTCTTCGCGAGCTCGACCTCCTGCGCTGCGGTCCGGAGATGGT
>JAOUHF010000191.1 GCA_029865325.1 Thermoleophilia bacterium | reverse complement strand
CCATCCAAGCGCGCCGCGATGAGCGCGTGCAGCGTCTCCGGCACCTCGAGCTCACCGATCGGCCCCGTCGGGCTGTACGCGTTGCCTTCCCGCACGAGCAAGCCGCGGTCGAGCAGCATGCGCACGGTCTCGACCGCGTAGAGGGGTACGCCTTCGGCTCGAGCGAGCACGCCCGTACGTACGTCTTCCGGGAGACCCGGAACGAGCCCGGTGAGCAGCTCCTCCATCGCCGGCTGCGACAGAGGCTCTAGGTAGATCGACGCAAAGCTGCGCTTGCCGCCTCCCCAGGCGGGGCGCTTGTCAGCGAGCTCCGGACGGGCGAGGACGAGCACGAACAACGGGTGCGACCGTGACCATTCGAGCAGGTACTCGAGAAAGTCGAGAAGGCCGCTGTCGGCCCACTGCATGTCCTCGAACACGAGCACCGTGGGTGATTTCTCGGAGAGCCGCTCGAAGAGGATGCGCCAGGCGGAGAAGAGGTTCTCCTGGTCTCCCGCTGCGCCCTCCTCGAGTCCGAGCAGGTGTGCGAGGCGCGGCTCGACCCAGGCGCGCTCGCCGGGGTCGGAGAGGTGCTCCGCAAGGGTGGCGCGCAGCTTCTCTCGCGCCGTAGCTGGATCCTCGTCCTCGGCGATGTCACAGCGCATGCGAACCATCTCTGCAAGGGCGAAGTAGGCCACTCCGTCGCCGTATGAGAGACACCGGCCTCTATGCCAGAACTGGTCGTCGGCGAGGCCATCGATGTACTTCTCGAACTCCCAGGAGAGCCGCGACTTTCCGATCCCGGCGATACCCGTGATCGTCACGAGTTGCGCCTTGGCCTCTTCGGCCGACGCGTGGAAGAGCTCTTTCACGAGCCGAAGCTCGCGATCGCGGCCGACGAAAGGCGCCTCGAGCCCCGCCGAGCGGAGGGAACCCTGGCGGCCCGCGGTAACGCGGAGCGCGCGGAAGAGCTCTACGGGCTCGGCCTTACCTTTGAGGTCGTGCGTGCCGGCTTCCTCGTACGCGACCGAAGCCTCGGTCGCTCGCCGGGTAGCTTCGCCTACGAGCACTTGACCCGGTTCGGCGGTGGACTGGATGCGCGACGCGGTGTTGACGAGATCGCCGGCCACCATGCCCTGGTCTTCCGCTCCGAGCGTGACCGCGGCCTCTCCCGTGAGGACACCTGCCCGTGCCCGAAGCCCGTGCGCTCCGACCTCGTCGCCGAGAGATGAGACCGCAGCGGTGAGGTCCAGTGCGGCTCGGACCGACCGCTCCGCGTCGTCTTCGCGAGCGATCGGCGTCCCCCAGACGGCCATGACCGCATCGCCGATGAACTTCTCCACCGTGCCGCCGTAACGTTCGATGATTGTGCGGGCGGTTTCGAAGTAGCGCGACAGGAGTTCCCGCACATCCTCCGCGTCGCGACCTTCGGACACCGTCGTGAAGCCGACGAGATCGGCGAAGAGGACGGAGACGAGTCGGCGCTCTGCGGTTGGGGCTGCTTGTGGAGCCTGCGGCGCAGCGGGTGCCGAAGCGGCCGCGAGAGCTGTGCCGCACTCCCCGCAGAACTTGATGCCGGGCGCGTTCGCCGCGCCGCAGGACGGGCACCCGAGCGTCAGACCCGTCCCGCACTCCCCGCAGAACTTCCGGCCCGGCTCATTGGACGAGCCGCAGGAGGTGCACAGAGTCATGTCGGCCACGGGCGAACTCTATTGCCTGGCCGGCGTCGCTCCATCGCGTGCGGCTACGCTCCGGTCCGTGGCGCTCGAGGCCACCGAGACGCACGAGGATCTCTCGCCTGATCGAGCGTGGTGGTTGCGCGTGCCTGCAGTGCTGCTGAGCCCGCGGTCGGTCTTCTTCGCGCTGCGCGAGGACGACCCGGACGACGTCGCGGCGCGATCGGAGCCGCTCCTGCTGTTGGTGTGGATGGCAGGTGCCGCTGCCGTCCTTGCCACTCCCACGGCTGGCGCTCTCCTCGACAAGCCCGACTACGACGCCGTGCTCGTCGCGATCTGGGCGTTCGTCGCAGGCGGGCTCTACGGGGCGGTCGGATACGTGTTTTTCGGATTCGCGCTTTTCTTCGGCACGCGGCTTGTCGGAAGTGTCGGCGGCTTCCGCCGCGAACGCCAGCTCGTGGGCTTCTCGCTTGCTCCGCTCGCTCTCTCGCTGCTCGTGCTCTTTCCCGTTCGGTTAGCGCTCTACGGGGGCGACACGTTCAGGGACGGAGGCCCGGATGAGGGGGCGGGGGAGACGGCG
>JAOUHF010000020.1 GCA_029865325.1 Thermoleophilia bacterium | reverse complement strand
GCCTGGTCCGAGCTGACTCGACCCGGATTGGTCCGTGAAGTGTGCAGGACGGTTCCGCCCGTGCGGTCGATCGTGCGCACGAAGGCTGGGTCGAGCTTCAGCACCTGCGCGGCCGACGCAGGGTCGTTGGCGTCGTACTGGAGGAGGCCTGCCCATCCGCGACGGATGCCGACGACCTCGTGGCCGGCCGCGGTGACCCGGTTGACGAATGCCTTGATGCACGGGTTCAGCCCCGGAACATCGCCACCACCCGTGAGAACTCCGAGGCGCATCGTCTGGTCAGACTAGCCCGCCTACCACTGACGCGAGCCGGAGTGGCGGGAACTCAGCGCTCCGAATCCTGCGGATTCCGAGCGACCAATGCTCGCCAGGTTGCTGCGGGCTACGATCGGACCAGCCGGAGTGGCGGAACTGGCAGACGCGCGGGACTCAAAATCCCGTGTCCTTCGGGACGTGTGGGTTCGACCCCCACCTCCGGCATCGTGCGCCTCTCGGTTGCGCTTTTCAGCCTGAGGGAAGATACTTGCGCGACGCCGCCGGCAGGGCCGGCGCGGAATCGGTCATCCCACGTGAGGAGGAAGAAGTTGACTGCAAGGAAGAGCGTGCTAGCCGTCCTCGGGTTGCTCGTGGCCGCGCTTGCGCTTGTCGCCACCGGCTGCGGCGGCGGAGATGACAGCAAGACCCTGAAGATCGTCTCCGACCTGCCGCTGCAGGGCTCGAACCTCGTGCAGTCGGGGCAGATGGTCGAGGCGATCGAGTACGTGATGGAGCTCGCCGACAACAAAGCCGGCGACTACACGGTCGAGTACGAGTCGTTCGACGACGCAATTGCCTCCACGGGTAACTGGGACGAGGCGACCTGCGCATCGAACGCGCGCTCGTACGCGGACGACGATTCGATTGTCATCAACATCGGCACGTACAACTCCGGTTGTGCCGCGATCGAGATCCCGATCCTCAACGAGGCGGGACTCGCGATGGTCAGCCCGGCGAACACGTATCCGGGCCTGACGGTGTCCGGCTCCGGAACGGAGGCGGGAGAGCCCGACAAGTACTACCCGTCGGGCGAGCGCAACTACCTACGTGTCGTCGCGCACGACCTGTTCCAGGGCTCGGCCGACGCCAACTTCATGAAGAACGACCTCGGCGTCAAGAGCGTCTTCATCCTCGACGACAAGGAGCTCTACGGCAAGGGCGTCGCAGATGCGTTCGAGGGCTCGGCCAAGGAGATCGGGCTGGGGATCGCAGGCCACGAGGGCTGGGACAAGGACGCTCCGAACTACACGGCCCTGATGACGAAGATCAAGGCAACCGGCGCGGACGCGATCTTCATCGGTGGCGTCTCGCCGAACAACGGCGGACAGCTCGTCAAGGACAAGGTGTCCGTCCTCGGGGACAACGAGACGGTGAAGCTGGTGGTCTCCGACGGCTTCGTCCTCGACTCGCTGTTCAAGGATGCGGGCGCGGAGAACGTCAACGGCGCCTATGGCAGCGCACCGACGCTGCCGGCGAGCCAGATCACCGGAGCCGGAGCGGAGTTCCTGAAGGGGTTCCAGGAGAAGATCGGAGTCGACGAGGACATCCAGGTCTACACGCTCTATGCGGCGACTGCCGCCCAGGTTGCCCTCGACGCGATTGCCCGCTCGGACGGAACACGGGCGGACATCATCGCGCAGTTGTTCGCGACGAACCTCACCGACGCCGCTACTGGGTCGATGTCCTTCGACGCGAACGGAGATCCGGCCGCCGGGACGGAGCAGCTGTTCCTAGCGGACGGTCCGAAGGGAACGTGGGTCTGGAATAAGGCCCTCGAGTCGACGAGCTAGTAGGACAGGATGTGTGAGAGGGTCGGCTCGACCGACCCTCTCACCTGTTCTATGGAGATAAGTGACAGAGACGTCGGTCCCCTCACCCGTCGTAGTTCACCGGCGCCCGGCCGTCTCTGACCGCCTGCGCTGGATCTTCGGCGCGCTCATCCTCCTCGGGCTCGGCTACTGGCTAATCTCGGCGGCCGTCGACGAGCCCGAGCGCTTCGCCCAGGTCACGGTAATCGGGCTGTCGAATGGGATGATCTACGCCCTCGTGGCGCTCGGCTACACGCTCGTCTACGGGATCATCGAGCTGATCAACTTCGCCCACGGCGACATCTTCATGCTCGGAACCTTGCAGACTCAGTCGATCTTTGCCGACGGGTCTCTTCAGATTCCGCTCCTGTTCTTCGTGATCTCGGTTCCCCTCGGCACAGCGGCGACCGTCAGCTCCTCGGGACTGGAGAAGACCTACGCGATCGCGATGGCCCTCACCGTCTCGGTCGTGTTCTGTCTGGCGATCAACGCGGCGATCGAGCGGATCGGCTACAAGCCGCTCCGCGGCCAACCGCGGCTCGCGCCGCTGATCACCGCCATCGGCTTCTCCTTCATCCTGCAGGGGATCGGTCTCTCGTGGAAGGGCGAGGGGCGCATCGCTATACCACAGCTCATTCCCGATACCGTGCTCATCGGGGAGGGCGGCACCCTGCTCGACTTCGGGAGCTTTCCTTACTACACGGTGCGCGACCTGATGGTGCTTCTGATCACCGCTCCCGTGCTGATCGCTCTCACGTTGCTGATACAGAGGTCTAAGCCCGGGAAGGCGATGCGCGCCACGGCGCAGGACCGGGACGCTGCAGCCATGATGGGGATCAGCGTCGACCGGACGATCTCGTTCACCTTCGCGCTCGGCGGCGCGATCGCGGGCGCCGGCGGCGTCGTCTACGCGCTGTACGTGGGGACGACGTACTTCCAGCTCGGCTTCCGGCTCGGCCTGATCGCCTTCACGTCGGCCGTCCTCGGTGGCATCGGCAACCTGTCGGGAGCCGTCCTCGGCGGCGTGCTCATCGGACTCGTCGCGGCCTACAACGACGGCTTCGGCGATGCTCGCTGGACCTACACGGTCATCTTCACGATCCTGATCCTCATCCTCGTCTTCCGCCCGTCGGGCCTCCTCGGCGAGCGCACTCCGGAAGGCCAGTGACGAGCACAGAGGCCACCGGAGCCCGCGCGCGGGTCGGGGGGGTTCTCGCCAGCTGGGAGCGATGGCTTCCGTGGCTACTGCTTGCCATCGCCCTGACGTACCCCTTCTGGTACGACGTTTGGCCGTTCACGATCCTGACGCTCGACGCTCTGGGGCTCGAGCTCGACGTCGTGATCTTCATGGTCGTCTACGTGATGCTCGCCCTCGGACTGAACGTCGTCGTCGGCTTCGCCGGCCTGCTCGATCTCGGATACGTCGCGTTCTTCGCGCTCGGCGCCTATTCGGTCGGCTGGTTCGCCTCCGACAAGTTCTCGGGCACCGAGTTCCACCTGCTGTCGAACGCGGCCGAGGGGGCCGCTGGGATCCACCTCAACCTGTGGCTCGTCCTGCTCCTGGGAGGTGTGATCACTGCAATCGCCGGCGTGATCATCGGCTGGCCGACGCTTCGCCTCCGGGGGGACTACCTGGCGATCGTGACACTCGGTTTCGGCGAGATCATCCCGGACGTCTTCCGCAACGCCGACAAGCTCCCGGTGCCCGGGGGAGTCCAGGCTGGGCCTCCGTTCATCGACTTCACGAACGTCAATCTCACGAACGGTGTCCGTGGAGTCCGGAGTCTCGACCGGCCGGGCTTCGGCGACAAGCTCGACTCGCTCACTGCGGGCGCCCTCCCCGAGCGCTTCTCCGGCATCGAGCTCAAGCCGTGGTACTTCACGATCGTGTTCATGGTGCTGATTGCGGTGTTCGTGATCCGCCGCCTCGAGCGGTCGAAGATGGGACGGGCGTGGGTCGCCGTGCGAGAGGACGAGATCGCGGCGTCGGCGATGGGCGTCCCGCTCATGCGCACGAAGCTCTGGGCCTACGGCATCGGGGCGATCTTCGGCGGGATCGTCGGCGCGTACTACGGCTCGTTCATCGGCTCCGTCTTCCCGACGAGCTTCTCGTTCGCCATCTCGATCCTCGTTCTCGTCATGGTCGTCGTGGGCGGAATGGGGAACATCTACGGCGTCATGCTCGGTGCGCTCGTGCTCGAGTACCTCAACTTCAAAGGCCTCCAGAAGATCGGCGACGGCATCAACAACGCCATCGATCTCGTCGGGATCGATCAGACCGTAGACATCCCGCGGTACAAGACGCTCATCTTCGGGCTGCTGCTCGTGACCATGATGCTATTGCGGCCCGAGGGCATGATCCCGAGCGCCCGGCGAAAGGCGGAGCTGCACGAGGAGGAAGATCTAATCGAACCGGACGTGTACGACGACCTCTACGACGTACGACGCGAGGGCGCATGACGGACGGGGCATCGAACCTGCTCGACGCGCAGAGCGTGCGCAAGGAATTCGGCGGACTCGTGGCCGTGAACGACGTCGACTTCTCGATCCCCGCTGGGTCGATCGTCAGCCTGATTGGCCCCAACGGAGCGGGCAAGACGACCTTCTTCAACATTCTCACCGGCGTGTACAAGCCCACCGCCGGCGAGATCTCGTTCCATGGCATCCCCATCACAGGGCTCCCTCCGCACAAGGTGACGAAGCTGGGAATGGCCCGGACGTTCCAGAACATCCGTCTCTTCCACAACATGACCGCGGTCGAGAACGTGCAGGTTGCGATGCACAGCCGTTTGCAGGGCGGCGTCCTGGCGTCGATCCTGCGCACGCCCCGAGTCAAGCGCGAGGAAGAAGAAGCCGAGGCGCGGGCGCGCGAACTGCTCGTGTTCTCCGGTCTCGAGGCCAGCCAGTTCGACGAGTACGGAAAGAACCTGCCGTACGGTGATCAGCGCCGGCTGGAGGTCGCCCGCGCGCTTGCGAGCGAGCCGGTGCTCCTCCTGCTCGACGAGCCTACCGCGGGCATGAATCCGCAGGAAACGGCGGACTTCATCGAGTTCGTGCGACGTCTCCGCGACGAGCGCAATCTGACCGTCCTTCTCATCGAGCACGACATGAAGGTCGTCATGGGCGTCTCGGATCGCGTGAGCGTCCTCGACTACGGTGAGAAGATCAGCGAGGGAACGCCTGCCGAGGTGCAGAGCGATCCCCGCGTCATCGAGGCATACCTCGGGAAGGCGGCCACGGCGTGAGCGAACAAGCCGCTACCGGCGGCTCGAATCTACTCCTCGAGCTCGACGACATCCACACCTACTACGGCTCGATCCACGCTCTGAAGGGCATCTCGCTCAACGTAGGTGAGGGCGAGATCGTGACACTCATCGGCGCCAACGGCGCCGGGAAGTCGACGACGCTCCGCTCCGTCAACGGCCTCAACCACCCACGCAGGGGGACGATCAGGTTCCGCGGCGAGGACATCACGACGAAGCCTGCACACGAGATCGTGAAGATGGGAGTCTCGCAGTCGCCGGAGGGAAGACACGTCTTTCCGCGCATGTCCGTGCACGAGAACCTGGAGATGGGGGCGTACCATCGGGACAAGCGCAAGCCCGAGTACAAAGAGGACCTCGAGCGCGTCTTCACCCTGTTCCCGAGGCTCAAGGAGCGCGAGTCCCAGAAGGCGGGCACGCTCTCGGGCGGGGAGCAGCAGATGCTCGCAATGGGTCGAGCACTGATGGCACGGCCCTCCCTGCTCCTCCTCGACGAACCGTCGATGGGCCTCGCTCCGATCTTCGTCGAGCGGATCTTCGAGATCGTCGTGGAGATCAATCGGCAGGGGACGCCTGTGCTCCTCGTCGAGCAGAACGCGCTCATGGCACTCGACGTCGCAACACGTGGCTACGTCATGGAGACAGGCCACATAGCGCTCGAAGGGCCGGCAGGCGAGCTCAAGACGAATGAGCAGGTCCGCAAGACCTACCTCGGCGAAGACTGAGCTGACCTCTGCGCAAGACCCGAATCCGCTGGCGCGGATTCCGGTCGCGCCACATCCCTGAAGACGCCCGCTTTCGCGGTCGCGATGCTGATGTCGCCATCAACCAACGAGAAGGGGGGCGTACGGCGGGGCGAGCAGGATCCCGACCCGAGCCTTGCCCTCCGCAACTCCGTGCGCCATCTCGAGCGCGCTCGAGATCGAATGACTCGGAACGAAACCGAGGGCCCGCGCGGCGATCGCGTCGCGAGAGCCGGCAACGATCACCCGGCCGACCCGAGAGAGCACGGGAGCGCAGCCGGCCCAGTCGGCATAAGGCAGGAGCGGGTGGCAGGCCTTGCCTGCCCGGTACGCGGAGAGCGCCTTCGCATCTCCTGCGGCTCCGGCCTCCGAGGCAGCGAGCGCGGCGGTATCGAGAGCCACCCGGAGGGCGTTGAACATCGCGGCATACGGCGCCTGTGTGCCGGGGGCAAACCCGCGCGTCAGCGGATCGCACAGGATCACGGTTCCACCCCGCCGAATCGGAGGCTCGCCGCGATGGAGGCGCAAGGCCAGTCCGAGGACGACCGCGGCGGTGGTGATCGGGTTCGCGGGCTCGCGCGGGATATGCGGGCCAATCCACGGCGCACCGACGAGCAGTGCGTCGACAGGCTCGTCGATGCGTGCGCCGCGCAGCTCGACACCGCGCACGAGCGCCTCGGCGTGTGCGATCGACGGACGACCCGCGAACGCCGCTGTCGCGGCGAGGCGGTGGTCTCGGGTCGCGAGAATGTCGCGCCGTACGAACGCAGGCAGGCGCGAGAACACCCCGCGAAGTGGTGAGTGCGCCACGCGGTCCGCTGCGAGCACCTCATGCGGATAGCCACTCAGAGCGCCTGTGAGGCGAGGAAGATCGAGCACCAGCGAGACCCCGATCAGCGCAGTTCGCTGTGCGAGCGCGGTCTCGACCTCGAGGCCGCGGATCCAACTCTCGCTTCCCGCCACCTCGAGAAGTGAGCTGCCGGCAGTCGCGGCGCGAACCGTGGCGGCGTCGCAACAGGCGATGAGTGCGCTGGGGCCGCCGTGCAGAACCGTCTCGGCCGCACTGACGACGACGACGAGATCGGTTTCGACGAGCGCGGGGTGAATCCGAGCGGAGTCGGAGATCGGGATGAGCCCGTCGTCAGCCACGTCGTGCACCAGGACGCTCCCACGAAACGCGCGCGCCTCAGCTGGCGGCAGCAGGCGTTCCAGCTCACGCTGGCCCAACCGTTGACCCAGGCCGCCCGCGACGAGGATCGTCTGTCGTTCATTCCGCGTGCCGCAGAGCTCGAGTGCCCGCATCGTTGCCGCGAGCGCTTCCCGGCGAGGATCTCGCTGCGCGCCGGGAACGGGCAAGGCCGGCGGCTCGACGACGATCGTCGCCCGACCTCCGCGCACGGCGATCGACTCGAGAGAAGGGCCGGAAAGAGGGAATCGCAGGGCGTCGCGAACCGCAGCGCCCGTATCGACGATCCGCGCCGGCGGAGGCGGCGGACGAATGATCACGTCTTCGTCGTCGACGGGAACGACGACGACGCGCGAGCCCGAGAGAAGCGGTACGCGACGCATAGGCGTACTCTTGCGCAAGACCGGAATCCGCATGCACGGATCCCGGTCGCGCGAACATCCCTGAAGGCGTCCGCTTTGCGGCCGCGATGCTTGCTCTGCGTCAAGCCTCCGCCCCGTACAGTTGCGGGGTGAGTCCCAAGACCCTGACGGGAGAGGAGCTCGAGCTGGACGACTCGCCGGTCAAGGACGCCGAGCTCTTCCTCGTCGACGGCAACAACCTCGCCTACCGCGCGTTCTTCGCCCTCCCCGAGGAGCTGCAGACGACAGACGGGCAGCCGACGAACGCGCTGCTCGGGTTCACAAACATGCTGTTCAAGCTTCTTTCCGACTACCAGCCGCGCGGCGTCGCCGTCGCCTGGGACACAAAGCCCGTGCACCGCAAGGAGATCGATGCGGAGTACAAGGCCGACCGCCGTCCCATGCCCGACCTCTTGCGCGAGCAGTTCCCGCACTTTCGGCCGATCGTCGAGGCGTTTGGGTACCGGAATCTCGAGTTCGAAGGTTGGGAGGCCGACGACGTCATCGCGACGCTCGCGACGCGGGCCGACGAGGCCGCTATCAAGACGTGCGTCGTCTCGACCGATCGCGACGCATTCCAGCTCGTATCCGAGAACGTCTGCCTGATGATGACTCCGCGGGGCGTGGCGGACGTCCAGGTGTACACGCCCGAGCGCGTCGAGCTGCGCTATGGAGTTCGCCCCGACCAGGTTCCCGACTTCATCGGGCTCAAGGGCGATACGAGCGACAACATCCCGGGCATCCCTGGCATCGGAGACAAGACGGCGGGACAGCTGATCGCGCAGTACGGCTCGCTCGAGGGAGTGCTCGAGCACGCCTTCGAGCTGTCTCCGGCGCGCTCGAAGGCAGTCGCCGAGAACGCCGACCAGGCGCGGGATTCGAAACTCCTTGCGACGATGAGGCGCGACCTCTCACTTGGCGTCGACGCCGGCGATCTCGTGTCACAACCGCCCGACCGCTCGCGCCTCAAGGAGATCTTCAGGCGGTTCGAGTTCCGCTCGCTTCTCGGCAGAGTCGACACGCTCGACGAGGCACTCCCCGCTGCGGAGCGACCGAGAGCCGAGGCGCAGGCCGTTCGGTGGCGCAAGGGCCAGCTCACCGAACTGCGCGGGCGCGTCGGCGTCGCAGCGGACGCCGACCGCGTCGCCGTCGCCACCGAGAGCGGCGAGGTGATCGTCACGGTATCCCCAGGTGACAAGGTGTCACAAAGCGGCGAATCCGCACGAAATGGGGCTTCTCGCTCGAGGTACAAGGTGTTACAAGCTCCTGACCTCGCGGTCGTCGCCCACGATTCGAAGCCGTTGAGGCTCGGTGTGCCCGCAGCCGACGACACGATGATCGCGGCCTACCTGATCGACCCCGGGCGGGCCGAGTACCTGCTCGACGACCTGATGGCCGAATACGGAATCGAGCTCGAGCCCGATCCGCCCGCAGAGGAGGAGACCGCGTCTCTCGTCCGTCATGCCGAGGCGACTCGCCGACTCGCCGAGCCGCTCGCCGCGAAGGTCGTCGAGCGCGGCTCCGAGCGCCTGTATCGGGAGATCGAGCTGCCTTTGACGGTCGTTCTGGGCGCGATGGAGGACGCGGGAGTCCGCATCGACACCTACCGCATGGGCGAGATCACCGCGCGACTGAACGACCGGATCGAGGAGCTCGAGGCCCGCGCCTACGACCTCGTGGGCGAGGAGTTCGTGCTCGGCTCGCCACAGCAGCTCGGGCGGATCCTCTTCGAGAAGCTCGAGCTCACGCCCGGACGCAAGGGGAAGACCGGCTACTCGACCGACAGCAAGGTGCTGCGCGCGATCCGCGCCGATCACGAGATCGTTCCGGTGATCGAGGAATGGCGCGAGCTGACGAAGCTCGTCAACACGTACCTAGGCCCTCTCCCGACGCTGATCGGCGAGGACCTGCGCCTCCACACCACCGTCAACCAGACTGTGGCGGCGACCGGCCGCCTCTCGACCTCGAATCCGAACCTGCAGGCGATCCCGATTCGGACGGAGCTCGGCCGCGAGATTCGTTCGGCCTTCGTCGCCGAGCCAGGGCGCCGTCTGCTCTCCGCCGACTACTCGCAGATCGAGCTGCGGATCCTCGCGCACGTCTCCGGTGAGCCGCGGCTGCGGGAGGCGTTCCAGCGCGGGGAGGACATTCACACTGCCACCGCAGCCGAGGTGCTCGGCAAGGATCCGGCGACCCTCACGAAGGACGAGCGCAACGTCGCCAAGATGATCAACTTCGGGATCGTCTACGGGATCTCGGCCTTCGGTCTCTCCGAAAACCTCGACATTCCGAAGGAGCAGGCCCAAACGTACATCGACACGTATCTCGCTCGCTTCCCGTTGGTACAGGCGTTCATCGCGCGCACGATTGCGCAGGCCGGCGAGGACGGGTACGCGACGAGCCTGCTCGGGCGACGCCGCCCCGTTCCCGAGCTGCGCGCCTCGAACCGCCAGACGCGCGGGTTCGGGGAGCGCATCGCCGTCAACTTCGTCATGCAGGGCTCGAACGCCGACATCATCAAGGTTGCGATGGTGGCGATCCACGATCGCCTGCGCGAGGAGGGGAGAGGAGCGCGACTGGTGCTCCAGGTGCACGACGAGCTGCTGCTCGAGGTGCCCGAGACAGAGGTCTCGGCAATCCGCGACCTGGTTCGGGAAGAGATGGTGGGCGCCTATCCGCTCGACCCGGCGCTTGCGGTCGACATCGGTGTCGGAGACGACTGGGCCGAGGCGAAGCGCTAGCACGGCCGGGCACGGTAGAAGAGGCTGGATTTCGCAGGAACCTGGCTATACTCCGCGCTCCGATGGCCAATAACATCGCCGAGAAGCCTGGAGTAACCGGCGACGGAGTCTGGATAACAGGCCCGGACGGGGACCTCATCCCCGACTACGAGTCCTCGTTCCCCGAGATCAACGAGGGCGAGGTCGTCCACGGCACGGTCGTTCGGGTCGACAAGGACGAGGTGCTCGTCGACATCGGCTACAAGTCCGAAGGGGTCATCCCGGTCGCCGAGCTGACGATCCGCCGCTCGGTCAACCCGGCTGACGAGGTTTCCCTCGGCGAGGAGATCGACGCGCTCGTCCTGACGAAGGAAGACGCGGACGGGCGGCTCATCCTCTCGAAGAAGCGCGCTCGCTTCGAGCTTGCGTGGAAGCGCATCGAGGCCGCCGCAGAGTCGGGCGAGCCGGTCATCGGCAAGACGATCGAGGTCGTCAAGGGCGGTCTCATCCTCGACCTCGGGGTGCGCGGCTTCCTGCCCGCCTCGCTCGTGGATATCCGCCGCGTCCAGGATCTCGACGAGTTTCTCGGCACCGAGCTGCGCTGCAAGGTCATCGAGCTCAATCGCTCGCGCAACAACGTCGTCCTCTCGCGCCGCGCCGTGCTCGAGGACGAGCGCAAGGAGATGCGCCAGGCGATCCTCGACCGACTCAACCCGGGAGACGTGATCGAAGGGCAGATCTCCAACATCGTCGACTTTGGCGCGTTCGTAGATCTCGACGGAATGGACGGCCTGATCCACATCTCCGAGCTCTCGTGGAGCCATGTGAACCATCCGTCCGAGGTGCTCGACATCGGGCAGACCGTCAACGTGAAGGTGCTCGACATCGACCGCGACCGCCAGCGGATCTCACTCGGCTTGAAGCAGACGCAGGCCGATCCCTGGCAGCAGGTGCTCGACTCGTATCGCGAGGACGACGTCGTCGAGGGCCGCGTGGCGAAGGTCGTCACGTTCGGGGCTTTCGTCGAGATCCTGCCCGGCGTCGAAGGACTCGTGCACATCTCCGAGCTCGCAGCGCACCATGTCGAGAATCCGCGCGAGGTCGTGGCGCAGGGCCAGGCGGTCAACGTTCGCATCCTCGAGATCGACGGCGAGCGCAGGCGGCTTTCCCTCTCGCTGAAGCGCGTCGAGGAGGGCGAGCAGCCCGTCCCGCGCGCGGATGGGGCGGAGTCGGTGCACATGACGCCCAACCTGATCCTGTCCGAGGAGGCGTTTCCGCCCGACGGGGCTTCTCCTGAGTTCGCCGAAGACTCTGTAGCCGAAGGCGAGATAAGCGACGCGGAGGAGGCTGAGCCCGCGCCTGAGACCGAGCTGATAGCCGAGGCCGAGGTCGTATCCGAGGCGGCAGCCGAGGTCGAACTGATGGGTGAGCCCGCGCCTGAGACCGAGCTGATGCCGGAAGCCGAGGTCGAGCTGGTGGCCGAAGTGGACGCCAAGGCTGAGCTCGAGGATGGCGACGCAGAGTTGTCGGAGGAGGCGGCCACCGAGGTCGTCTCCGAGCAAGCCGAGTCCGACTAGAACCTCGCCTTGAGCCGTCCCCTCGCGGTTGCGATCACCGGTGGGATAGGCGCCGGGAAGTCGACGACACTCGAGTGCTTTCGCCGTCACGGCGCGGCGACCGTTTCGAGCGACGAGATCGTCCATCACCTGCTCGCGACGGATCCGGATGTGAAGCGCGCGCTCGTCGAGCGGCTGGGCGAGGAAGTCCTTGGCGCAGACGATGCGCCAGATCGAGAGCGGATCGCAGTACGCGTCTTCAAGGATCCAGAGGCGCTCGACTTCCTCGAGAAGCTGCTGCACCCGCTCGTGTCCCGTGAGTACATGGCGTGGCGCGAGCAGCTCGGCACGCTCCCTGATCCGCCCGCTGTCTGCGTCACGGAGGTCCCGCTTCTCTTCGAGGTGGGCGCTGACGAGCGGTTCGACAAGGTCGTTGTCATCACTGCGCCGACGAAGCTGCGAGAAGCGCGGCGCGGTGGCCGTAAGGACGACCGGGAATCGCGGCTCATCCCGGACCGCGAGAAGGTGACGCGGGCCGACTTCTCGTACGTGAATACCGGAACACCAGACGAGCTGGACGCCTGGGTCGCTGGGGTCATGACTACCCTGGCCGGGGCAGGTCCAGCTCCCAAGACCTCCAGATTGCCACGTGACGCTTTGTCACCAGGCCGTCGCTCGAGCACGTGAAGATTCTCGTCTTCTCTTCCGTCGTCATCCTGGCTCTGGCTGGGGCACTGGCATGGGTCCACGAGTCCGAGCCCGACTGGTACCTGCGGACCCGTTACCCGCTCGAGTACGACCACATCGTCCGGGGCCACGCGAAGAACCACGATCTCGACCCCGCACTTCTTGCTGCGGTGATCTATGCGGAGAGCCGGTTCGATCCGAACGCGCGCTCCGAAGCCGGCGCCCTCGGCCTGATGCAGCTCCTTCCTGAGACGGCGAAGGGCATTGCGCTCCGGACCGGAGGGAATCGCTTCGTCTTGGCCGATCTCCGCGACCCTGAGATCAACGTCCGTTACGGGTCGTGGTACCTCGACAACTTGCTCGACCGCTATTCCGATACGGAGCTGGCGCTTGCCGCGTACCACGCCGGCCAGGGCAATGTCGATCGCTGGCGGCGTGAAGGCCTCGGCATTGCGTTTCCCGAGACTCGGTCGTACGTCGACGAGGTCACGCGCCTTAGGCGGTTGTACGCGAAGGCGTACCCGGCCGAGCTCGGCCTCCGATAGCGTCGCCGAGGAGCGCGAGGACGAGCTCGACGGGAGGGAGCTCCTCGCCCGATGCGCGCTGCAGCGCGAGGCCGTTGAGGACGAGGTTGACGAAGAGCCCGACCTGCTTGGGCTCGAGGTCGTCGCGGAACTCGCCCGTACGCTGCGCTTCCTCGATCCGCGCGCGGTTGGCTGGGGCGGCCTCTTTCTGGCGCACCGCGATTCGCAACCGGAAGTCGTCGTCGTTTCGCACGCGCCGGAACAGCTCGAGGTAGACCGAGAGCCACGCCGGATCGAGCTCCATGACCTCCCGGACGACCGCCTCGAGGCCTTCGCTCACCCAGATGTCGGACATGCGCGCGCTGTCGCGCACTGCGAGCTCGACGAACAGCGCTTCCTTCGACGGGAAGTAGTTGAAGATCGCGCCGCGGGAGAGACCGGTTGCCTTCTCCAGGCGCACCACCGTTGCGCCCTCGTAGCCGTGCTCGGCGAAGCAGCGGCGAGCGCCCGCAAGGATTTGCTCGCGGCGCTCGGTTCTGCGTTCTGCGGAGATCTTCGGCATCTGACGACGTCGTACTTTACAAAACCGTACAGACGTTTTATATTACTCCCGCGATGGAGCAAGCAGAGTTGATGCCCGTCAAGAAGAGCGCCATCAGTGCGCTCATCCTGGCCGAGACGATCTCCGTTCTTGGCACTCGCATGACGTACCTGGCATTGCCATGGTTCGTCCTCGTCACGACGGGGTCGCCCGGGAAGATGTCGCTTGTACTCGCAGCCGAGATCCTTCCCATGGCGATCCTCGGCATCCCGAGCGGCACGGTCGTCCAGAAGCTCGGCTCGCGAACGACGATGCTCGTCGCCGATTTCGCCCGCGCACCGATTCTCGCCTCGGTCCCCCTCCTGTACTCGGCGGGAGTGCTGAGCTTCGGGCTCCTGCTCGGGATCGTCGCGCTCCTCGGCAGCTTCATGCCCCCGTACTTCGCGTCGCAACGGACGATTCTCCCGGAGATCGTCGGCGAGGACGAGACGCGCATGTCGCAGGCGAACAGCTCGATCGAAGGCGGCACGGCGTTCGCTGCGCTCATCGGGCCGGCCCTCGCGGGTGCCCTCATCCCGTTCATCGGCGCACCTAACGTCCTCTACGTCGACGCGGCGACGTACCTCATCGCGTTCGTGCTGATCCTGGCCTTCGTGCCGCGGCGGAAGCCCGTGACCGCGGCGGTGCAGCATGGCGTCCTGGCAGGTCTTCGCTTCCTCCTCCAAGACAAGCTGCTCGCGCCGATGGCGGCGATCGTGGTCGTCTTCGGGTTCCTCGGTGCGGGCATGTCCGCCGGGCTCCCGGTATACGCGTTCGACGAGTTCGACGGGAGCTCATGGATCGCCGGTCTCTTCTACGCGGCCCTGGGCGCGGGTGCGCTCGTCGGAAGCGTCTTCGCCGTCGTGGTGGTGAAAAGGGTCGCTCCGCTCCACCTGGCAGCGTTCGGGATCCTGGCGTTCTCGATCCCGCTCTGGGTGCTGCCGTTCCTACCGCCGTGGCCCGTGGTCTTCGTCGCGCTGTTCATCGCCACGTTCTTCACGCCGCTCGTGAACGGTCCGATCATCGCGGTGCTCACTGCTCGAACGCCGGAGTACCTCCGCGCAAAGGTGATGACCGCCGTCATCTCGGTGAACACCCTCGCGGCGCCCCTCGGCTTTCTTCTCGCCGGGCAGGTGCTCGAAAACTGGGGCGTAGTGCCACTCTTTGGCGCGGTTGCGCTCGGCATCACCTGCATGGCGATCGTGTTCGCCGCGTTCGTCTGGCGGCAGGGCGACGTCGTCGCTGCTGTCGAGCTGGCAACACCCTGAATCGCGCCGAACGGCGGCTACGCTGCGCCCGTGCGCGAATTCCACGCCTCCGACCTCTACGCTCCCCTGGGCGACCAGCCGCGCGCGATCGAGGAGATCGCGACTTCCGTCGCCGAAGGCAACCGCTTCCAGACGATTCTGGGCGCGACCGGAACCGGGAAGACGGCGACGATGGCGTGGACGATCGAGCGCCTCCAGCGGCCGGCGCTCGTCATCGCGCACAACAAGACGCTGGCCGCGCAGCTCTGCAACGAGTTCCGCGAGTTCTTTCCGGAGAATGCGGTCGAGTACTTCGTTTCGTACTACGACTACTTCCAGCCCGAGGCGTACATCCCGCAGGCCGACCTCTACATCGAGAAGGACTCGTCCCAGAACGACGACATCGCGCGACTGCGGCTCTCCGCCACCTCCTCGCTTCTCACTCGCCGTGACGTCGTGGTGGTGGCCTCGGTCTCGTGCATCTACGGGCTCGGGTCACCCGACGAGTGGCGCGAGCGGGTTCTCATGCTCGAAGTGGGGGAGGAGCACGATCGCGACGAGGTTCTCCGCAAGCTGATCGAGAGCCAGTACGTCCGCAACGACACGGTTCTCGGGCGCGGGCGCTTCCGGGTGAAGGGCGACCTCGTCGAGATCCAGCCAGCGAATGTCGAGACCGCGTATCGCGTCTCGTTCTTCGGCGACACGGTCGAGCAGATGACGCACTTCGACCCGCTGACCGGAGAGGTGTACGCGCGGCTGGACAACCTCGTCATCTGGCCGGCGACGGAATACGTGACCTCGAAACCGACGATCGAGCGCGCTGTCGACGAGCTCCGCGCTGAGCTCGACCAGCAGGTGGCGAAGTTCGAGACGGAGGGCCGGATGCTCGAGGCGCACCGCATCCGCCAGCGCACGGAGTACGACCTCGAGATGATGAAGGAGCTCGGCTTCTGCTCGGGCATCGAGAACTACTCGCGCGCTCTCGAGGGGCGCCCGGTCGGCTCTCACCCTTTCACGCTGATCGACTACTTCCCCGATGACTTCGTCTGCTTCGTCGACGAATCGCACCAGACCGTTCCCCAGCTCGGCGGCATGTACGAGGGCGATCGCTCGCGCAAGCAGACACTGATCGACTTCGGCTTCCGGCTGCCCTCCGCGCTCGACAACCGGCCGCTCCGCTTCGACGAGTTCCTGGGGAAGGTGAACCAGCTCGTCTTCGTCTCAGCTACGCCCGGCCCGTTCGAGCTCACGCGCTCGAAGGTGATCGCGGAGCAGCTGATTCGCCCGACCGGCGTCGTCGATCCCGAGATGGAGCTGCGCCCCACCAAGAATCAGATCGACGACCTCCTGAACGAGATCCGGCATCGCGAGGAGGTGGGGGAGCGCACCCTCATCACGACGCTGACGAAGAAGATGGCCGAGGATCTCACCGACTACCTCCTCGAAGCGGGCGTCCGTGCGCGCTATCTGCACTCGGAGATCGACACCCTCGACCGGATCGCGATCATCCGCGAGCTCCGGCTCGGCGACTACGACGTCCTCGTCGGAGTCAATCTCCTGCGGGAAGGGCTCGACCTCCCCGAGGTCTCGCTTGTCGCCGTCCTCGACGCCGACAAGGAAGGCTTCCTGCGCGGGAAGACGGCTCTCATCCAGACGACCGGCCGCGCGGCCAGGAACACCGCGGGCAAGGTGATTCTCTACGCCGACAAGCGCACCGAGGCGATCATCGGTGCGATGGACGAGACGAGCCGTCGCCGCGCGTATCAGGTCGCGTACAACGAGGAACACGGGATCACGCCCGAGTCGATCGTCAAGGGTGTCTCCGATATCGCGGACCTCCTCTCCCTCGAGTCGCCGCACGTCCCCTCATCACGCCGCCGGCGCGGCAAGGCCGAGGTCGAGGGGCTGTCGCCCGACGAGCTCGAGAAGCTCGTCATCACGCTCGAGGAGGAGATGCACCTCGCCGCCGAGGAGCTTCGCTTCGAGTATGCCGCCAAGCTCCGCGACGAGATCAAGGAGCTGCGGCGCGAGCTGAACGCGCTCGCGACTACCGCTGGATAGAAGCGGGCCGCGTGCGCGGCTACCCTGGCCCGGGTGGGGACGCTTGCACTCGCCTTCGGGGTTCTCGCAGTTGCAGGCGCCGGGCTTCTGTTTTCAGCCTGCCTGAGGCTGCGGTCCGCGATCGGGTTCCTCCTCGCCGCCTATCTTCTCGCCTCGGCCGAGATCGTCTCTGTCTCCCTCCTGCTCTCGACCGGTCGCTGGCTGACCAGGGACGCACTGCTCGGTGTCATCGGCGTCGTCTTCGGGGTCGCCGTGGTCGTCTGGGCGACGCTCGGTCGACCACGCCCGCCGCTCACGGGTGCCTCCATTCGCTCCTTGAGGCTCACGCTCCGAGACCCGATCCTTGTCCTGCTGGCCGGGTTGACGGTGGTGTCGCAGCTGTATCTCCTCGCCGTCTCCCTCACCGTGCCCCAGAGCGTGACCGACACCATGCTCTACCACCTCCCGCGCAGCGCGCTCTGGAAGCAGCAACACGCCGTCTCGTATGTCGCGAACGTGAAAGAGGCGGCAGTCAACGTGTTTCCGCCCAACGCGGAGATCGAGACGGCGGCCACGATGGTCCTCAGCGGCGGCGACCGCTTTGTCGGCCTGGTTCAGCTGGTCGCGGTGGCCTTCGCCTGCATCGCGATCGTCGGGGTCGCCCGTCGTCTCGGCTTCGACCGCCAAGCCGCTGTCTTCGCCGCGCTCGCCTTCTCGACGTTCACCGTGGTGATGCTGCAGACGCCGACTGCGTTGAACGACCTCGTCGTCGCGTCGTTTCTGATCGCCTGCGCGTACTTCGCGCTCGGGGCGGCCCGCATCGACCTCGCGCTGAGCGCTCTGGCGCTCGCTCTTGCGCTCGGCACGAAGCTCACCACGGTCTTCGCGCTGCCCGCGCTCGCGCTCGTCGTGTTCGGGAGTCAGCCACGTCGCCGCTGGCTCGCGGTCGCGCTCTACGGGGCAGCCGGTATCGCTTTGGGCTCGATCTGGCTCCTGGTGAACGTCGTCGAGACCGGGAGGCTCGATGGGGGTGTCCCGATCGCGCCCGAAAACCAGGAGCTGGCCTATCGCATCCTGCGGTCGGTCGCGGACCTCCTGGAGATGTCCGACGCGGAGGGGAATGGACTTCTCGTGTCGCCGCTCTGGGGTGTCGCAGCGCTCTTGCTTGCGCTTGTCGGAGCGGCGGCTCTCTGTTTGCGCAAGCGGTGGCGGGCCGGCGCTCTCGTGGGCCTCGCAGGCGTGTTCGCCTTCGTTTCGCTTCCGCTTCTCGTCACGTGGACGCAGGTCGCGGCGCAGGTGGCCAGGCATGCTCGGGTCGCGATCGGGTTCGGTGGGGCCGTGTCAGGGCCGAGGCTTCCCGAAGGCTTCTACGAGTCTCCGATGCATTCGTCGTACGGCCTCGCGTTCGTCCTTTTGTTCCTCGGCTCGGGCACGATCGTCGCGGCGGATATCGCCCGGCGGCGGTCGTCCTTCGCTGTGCTCGCCGCGCTGATCGGTGTGCCCTTGACCCTTCTGATCACAGCGATCGCGATCGGGTTCGACCCACAGCACTTGAGATACCTGGCGTTCCCGGTGGCGCTCGCAGCATCGGTTTTCGGGATCGTCCTGCGCGTACGGGCGCTGGCATGGATGGCAGGAGGGCTCGCTGCCGTGACGGTTCTGGTTTCGCTCGCGTACTTCGTGCCGCGCCCTGGCGGGCTCACGCTCTTCGCCGCCAACCGCGGGGTCGACCACACGGCTCGCTGGTTCGTCCAGGGCCAGAGCGGGAAAGGCGACCCGGACGCGTTCCGCTTTCTCGAGGAGAAGGTTCCTGCCGACGTGACTGTCGCGGTTGCGGCCGAACGTAATACGTATCTCTATCCGCTCTGGGATTCGGGCCTTCGTCGTTCCGTCGTCTTCGTTCCCGCGAGTGACCGCGTGTCGGAGGGCGTCGATTGGCTCGTCGTCGGCCCGTCGAGGGTCATGGACGACGCGAAGCTCGACCGTGCAGGTTGGCGGCTCGAGATTGCCTCCGAAGGTGGTTGGCGCATCTTTGGCCGCTAGGCTCCCAGCGATGTGCCGGAACATCAGAACGCTTCATAACTTCGAGCCTTCGGCGACCGACGAGGAGATCCACGCGGCTGCGCTGCAGTACGTGCGCAAGGTGAGCGGGACGCAGAAGCCGTCGAAGGCGAACGAAGCCGCGTTCGCCCGCGCCGTCGATGAGGTCGCCCACCTGACGGGCCATCTGCTCGCCGAGCTGGTGACGACCGCAGCGCCCCGCGATCGAGAGGTCGAGGCCGAGCGGGCGCGCGAGCGCGCGGCGAAGCGGTTCGGCCGAGCCGCCTAGGTACTTCTGGCTCTGCCGGAAGCCGGGTGTGAGGCCCGCGGGCGACCGACCCGATTGAGGTCACCGGTGCGCCCCACGAGTGCTGCCGCCAGTGGCGAATCGGTACGGAGGCCGAACGGTCGGTTCTAGACCAGCGCCGATGTTTCGAGCTTGTCGCGCAGATACCGCAGGTACGGCTCGGGGTCGATGGGACCACCCACGACCCGCTCGATCGTCTCGGCAGGGGTGAACTTCCGGCCCAGCGCATAGATGTTCTCGCGCAACCACATGTGCAGCTGGTGGAAGTCGCCGCGCTCGATTTGCTCGTCGACGTCCGGGATCGCGGCGCGGGCCTTCTCCCAGATCTGAACGGAGAGGACTGTGCCGAGCAGGTAGGTCGGGAAGTACCCGAAGCTCCCTCCAGACCAATGGGCGTCCTGGAGAACGCCGAGCTGGTCGTTGGGGACGGGGATCCCCAGGAGCTCCTCGAATCGTGCGTTCCACGCGTCGGGGAGGTCCTCGACGGCGAGCTCGCCGGAGATGAGCCTCTGCTCGAGGTCGAAGCGCAGGATCACGTGGAGCCCGTAGCTTGTCTCGTCGGCATCCACGCGGATGAACGAACGGCGCGTTCGGTTGACGGCGCGGTGGAGGCTCTCGAGCGGTACTCCGCCGAGCTTCTCCGGGAAGGTCTCTTGCAGGCGTGGGTGGAACCAACGCCAGAAGGGAAGCGAGCGCCCGACGACGTTCTCCCAAAGCCGGCTTTGCGACTCGTGGAGCGCCGCCGAGCAGCCCGAGCAGAGCGGTGTTCGCTCAAAGGATGGGTTCACGCCCCATTCGTAGAGACCGTGCCCGCACTCGTGCATCGCGGTGAAGAGCGAGATGAGGTCATCCTCGCGGTACCGCGTCGTCAGACGGATGTCGCCGAGGCCGAAGGTCACCTCGAACGGATGCACCGTTGTGTCCAGGCGGAACTGATCCCAGGTTGCGCCGAAGCGCCCGATCAGCTCGCGCGAGAGCGCCTCCTGGCTCGCGATCGGGAACGGCCCGCTCATGAAGTCGTCCTTCTCGTCCGTCGCGTGCGCTTCGACGAGCGACACCAGCTCGGGCTCGAGAACGGCGAACACGGCACGGATCTCATCGGTCTTCATCCCGGGCTCGAAGTCGTCGAGGAGAACGTCGTACGGATCGTCGTACGGTGCGAAGCACTCGACATAGCGGAGCCGAAGATCCAGCATTCGCTCCAACCAAGGTCGAAAGGAGGCGAAGTCGGAGTTCTCGCGTGCCCTCACCCACGCGTCGTACGACTGGGCTTGGGCCAGTGCGAACTCCGTGGCCAGCTCGGTCGGGACGCGGCGTGCCTTGCTCCAGTCTCGCTGCGCAACACGTATCAGACAGGCGTCTTCGGAGTCGGGCGGGAGAGACGCTGCGTATGGCTCGAGCTTCTCGAAAAGCTCTCCGAAGCTCTCGTCGATCTCGTACTCGTGCGTGATCTCATGCAGCGTTGCGAGCTGGGCGGCGCGCGTGGGGCCTCCCCCTGGAGGCATGAAGACGGTCATGTCCCAGACGAGGACGCCCTCGGCGCGTCGCAGATCGGTGAGCTTCCCGAGGCGCTCCTTCAGCTCCGTAAAGGCCTGTTCCATGGCGCCGACTCTACCCGCGGCGGAACGAGCGGCGCCCAACCTCAGCGAACGACCTTCCGCCCCACGCGTACGTGAGGATCGTGAGCGTTTGTGGGTCGCTCTCGTACACGTTGAGCCCTTGCGCCTCGCCCGAGCGATGGGGTCGAGGTCGGCCGAAGCCGGGTGCCGTGGCGAGCACGAGCGAGCCAGTTCGCCGGCCTGCGGCAGCCTGGAACTCTCGGACCTCGGTGACTGACGCTTGGTGGACGTGGCCACCGACGACGAGCTCGGCGCCTGCGTCGGCGAGCGCAGCCAGAACCTGGCTGCGCCGACGCAACGGACGCTTTCGCGCGGCGCGCCAAGGAGGTGCAGCGAGATGATGGTGGAGAGCCACGATCCGGAGAGCCGAGTCTTGTGCCTCACGCACGCGCGCGACGGCTTGATGCACAGCTGCGTCTTCGACGGCGCCTCCCTGCTGACGCCACGGGCGCACGGAGTTGAGCCCGACGACGACGAGTCCGTCTGACGCGTAGATCTGCTCGACGGGGCCGAAGATGCTCTCCCACTCTGCGAAGGTTCGCGTGAAGCGGGCCGGGAAGGTGTACGGGATGTCGTGGTTCCCCGGAACCACGAGGTGCCTCGCGTCGAGGCTTTCGAGGATCTCGCGCGCCCGTTCGAGCTCCACACGGCGTCCACGGTGGGCGAGATCGCCGGTGGCGAGCACGAGGTCTGGCTGAAGCTTCGACACCAACTGTCCTAGTGCCGCGCTCGGCTCGTGCGCGTCTCGTCGGCCGATATGCAGGTCGGAGACGTGGAGGACGCGTGCGGTCACCGCCGGGGCAGGCTATACACTCGCGTCGTGGCGGATGAGTCGCCAGAGCTGTTCGACGACATCTATCTCGGTCTTCGAGCCGGCGGAGCTGCACGCAAACAGCGCCGCGGAGAACCGCTCTCGGTCGAGGAAGAAGAGGCGATCGGCCGGTGGCAGCGTCTGTCGCTCTGGCGGAAGTTCATCGCGATCGGGGCGTTCGCGCTCGGCACGTTCGGCCTCGGGTTCACAGTTGGCGGGCTCATCTTCGGCCGCTGGCGCACCGCGCGACGGTAGATCGGTCGCCAAACCGCCCGCAGCGGTTCTGCGAAGGACCTGCTGGACAACGAGCGGAGGAGGGACGATGACGAGGACACTCGGCGCCGGGGGGGCGGCCGCTTGCGCGAGCGCGTTACTACTTACAGGCATCGCGCTCGGCGCGGCGCAGAGAGACACGTACAACCTGACGGCGAACCTGCGAGCACGGTCCGAAGTCCCCAAGCCGAAGGGCGTTCCGGCCCGAGCGGTCGGGCTCTTCACGGGGAAGGCGGTCGAGGTCGCGAACGACCAGGCGAAGCTCACGTGGCGGCTGAAGTTCTCGAAGCTCTCGGGCCGTGCGGCCGCGGCGCACATCCATGTCGGCAGGCCGGGCAAGGCCGGAGGAGTCCTGGTAGCCGTCTGCGCTCCGTGCAGGAACGAACAGCGGGGCGCGGCCACCATCACGCACGCTCAGCTTCGGACGATCAGGGCGGGTGAAACGTACGTGAACGTGCACACCGCCAAGAACGCGGCGGGTGAGATTCGCGGGCAGCTGAAGGCGTCGGAGGCGGCTTCCAGCTCCAACGCGCCGAGCCCCATGCCAGGCCCCACACCCGAGCCGCCCCCGTACCCGGGGGGGTAACCGTCCCCGCTTGGCGCCGTCTTCACCGCCGCAGCCCGCCAGGGCTGCGGCGGTGAATCCCAGGGCGGCGCACGAAGAGGCGCACGCCCCTGCTTGGTACCTCAGGCGAACGTGGCGATCGCCGCGGTGTACGAACCCATCTGATGCTCGAGACGCGCGCCCATGGCCGCGCCCACGACGCCAAGACGGTCGACGATGAGTCCGGCGCGGACGAGTATGTCCTGGAAGTCCTCGTCGACCCGGAGCGCCGCGAGCTTTTCCGCATCCCCGCGCACGAAGATGAACCCGTCGAGATCGCCACCGTGCGGCTCCAGCAAGACCGGCTCGAAGCTCTCGATGGTGCCATCGCTCTGAAGGCCCGCGAAGTACTCCAGCGTCGCGCTGAAGTTCTCGACGGCCTCCACCTCACGGCCACGAACGACCTCACCCCAGCCGATGAAAAGACCGGCGTCTGCCATTTCCCACCTCCTCGATAGCTGACCGATTGAGCATTGCAAATCGTGCTTCGTCCTGCGCTATCGAACGTCTGTTCGACTCGATAGAATGTCGCGCCTATGGCGAAGGTCGACGAGCTCGTCGTCCACGGGGCGCGAGAGCACAACCTGAAGAACGTCACGGTTCACATTCCGCGGAATGCGCTCGTATGCGTGACCGGCCTCTCGGGCTCAGGGAAGTCGTCGCTCGCCTTCGACACGATCTATGCAGAGGGGCAGCGTCGGTACGTCGAATCGCTCTCCGCGTACGCGCGTCAGTTCCTGCAGATGATGGAAAAGCCGGACGTGGACTCGATCGACGGCCTCTCACCGGCGATCTCGATCGACCAGAAGACCACCTCGCGAAACCCGCGCTCGACAGTCGGAACCGTCACCGAGATCTACGACTACCTGCGCTTGCTCTATGCGCGGATCGGGCGGCCACATTGCCCGGTCTGCGGTCGCCCGATCGCTGGGCAGTCGCTCGATCAGATCGTCGAGCAGGTGCTCCGCCTCCCGGAAGGGACGAAGTTCACGGTCAACGCACCGGTCGTGCGTGATCGCAAGGGCGAGCACAAGGACGTTCTCGAGGAGTTGCGGCGCGACGGATTTACGCGCGTGAAGGTGGACGGCGAGCAGCAATTGCTCGAGGAGGAGATCTCACTCGACAAGAAGTTCAAGCACACGATCGAGGTCGTTGTCGACCGGCTGGTGATGAAGGCGGATCTCCGCCAGCGGCTCACTCAGTCGATAGAGACGGCGACATCGCTCGCTGTCGGCCTCGTCGTCATCGACGTGGTGGACGGCGAGGAGCTGACGTTCTCCGAGAATCTCGCGTGCCCCGAGCACGGCGTCTCCCTCCCGGAGCTCGAGCCGCGTGTCTTCTCTTTCAACTCGCCGCACGGCGCCTGTCCGCGGTGCACGGGGCTCGGCTCCCAGCTCGAGATCGATCCCGACCTCCTCGTCCCGGACACGTCGATCTCGATCAACGAGGGCGCGCTCGTCCCGTGGACGATTGGGAGCCAGAACTTCTACGACTCCGTCATCGAGGCGATTGCCGAGCGCTATGAGATCTCGCTCGACACGCCGTGGCGCGATCTCGCATCCGAGCAGCAGGACCGCTTCCTCCACGGAACCGGCGGCGATCGGATCTTCGTCGTCTACCGGAACCGAATGGGGCGCAAGCGCCAGTACACCATGGCGTTCGAGGGGCTCGTGAACAACCTCCAGCGCCGCTACAAGGAGACGGACTCGTCGCAGCAGCGCGACCGAATCGAGGAGTACATGAGCTTCCGGCCTTGCCCCGATTGCGGTGGCGCGCGGCTCAAACCCGAGGTGCTGGCCGTGAAGATCGGCGGGGACTCGATCCACGCATTCACGCGGATGTCGGTGACTGCAGCCCTCCGCTTCGTCGACGAGCTCGAGCTGACGAAGACCGAAGAGCTCATCGGTCGGCGCATCCTCAAGGAAGTACGCGAGCGGCTGACGTTCCTCGAGAACGTCGGCGTCGGCTACCTCCAGCTCGACCGTGCGGCAAAGACGCTATCGGGCGGCGAGGCGCAGCGACTCAGGCTGGCGACGCAGATCGGCTCGCAGCTCGTCGGCGTCCTCTACATCCTCGACGAACCGTCCATCGGCCTTCACCAGCGTGACAACGGCAGGCTCATTCATACGCTCGAGAAACTCCGCGACGTCGGTAACACCGTGCTCGTGGTCGAGCACGACGAGCAGATGATGCGCGCCGCCGACTGGGTCGTCGACCTCGGGCCCGGCGCCGGTGAGCACGGGGGTGAGATCGTCGGCGAGGGTACGGCCGAGACGATCGCCTCCACGCCTGGTTCCGTCACCGGTCAGTTCCTACGCGGCGAGCGAAAGATCCTCGTGCCGCCAAGGCGTGGTGAGGACGAGCGCGGCTGGTTCTCGATTCGTGGCGCATCGATGCACAACCTCAAGGGGATCGACGTCGACTTCCCGGTGGGGAGATTCGTCGCCGTGACCGGTGTGTCCGGCTCGGGCAAGTCCACGCTGGTGAACGAGATCCTCTACAAGGCCCTCGCGAACCTGCTCAACAAGATGCGGACGAAGCCCGGCGACCACGAGTCGGTCGACGGGATCGACGTCTTCGACAAGGTCATCGACATCGACCAGACTCCGATTGGGCGGACGCCACGCTCGAACCCGGCGACGTACACCGATCTGTTCACGCACGTACGCGAGCTCTACTCGCTCACGCCGGAGGCCAAGATCCGCGGCTACAAGCCGGGGCGATTCTCGTTCAACGTCCGCGGGGGTCGGTGTGAGGCCTGCAAGGGGGACGGGACGATCAAGATCGAGATGCACTTCCTGCCGGACGTCTACGTTCCGTGCGACACCTGCCACGGCCACCGCTACAACCGCGAGACGCTCGAGGTGCGGTTCAAGGGGAAGTCGATCTCGGATGTACTCGAGATGTCGGTCGAGGAGGCGCTCGAGTTCTTCGCCAAGATCCCGAAGATCCGCCGCCGTCTGCAGACCCTCCACGACGTGGGCCTCGACTACATCAAGCTCGGTCAACCCGCGACGACGCTCTCGGGCGGAGAGGCGCAGCGCGTGAAGCTCGCCGCGGAGCTTTCGAAGGTCGCGACCGGAAAGACGCTCTACATCCTCGACGAGCCGACCACCGGTCTCCATTTCGCCGACATAGAGAAGCTGCTCGAGGTGCTGCAGCGGCTCGTCGACAACGGCAACACCGTGCTCGTGATCGAGCACAACCTCGATGTCATCAAGCAGGCGGATTGGATCGTCGACCTCGGGCCCGAGGGCGGGGACGAGGGGGGTGAGGTGATCGCGACCGGGACGCCGGAAGACGTCGCCGAGGTTGAGGAATCCTCGACGGGGCAGTTCCTTCGCAGGGTGCTCGCCGAGCCGGCGGCCGCAGCGGCCTAGCTCACGGCGACTGCCGGAAGGCCCGCCGCGAGCGCGTCCGCGCGCTCGAGCCAGGGGGTCGCCCGAAGTCGCTCGAACGTCTCTTGCGCTTCTGTCAGAAGCGGCTCAGCCTCCTCGCCACGGTTCTGTGAGGCGAGCCACTCCGCGTACTCGAGCTGTGTGCAGGCAGCGTAGAAGGGAATCCCGTACTCACGAAAGGTCGCGGCGCCAGACTTGAAGCTCGCCTCGACGCGTGAGATGTCGCCCTGGGAAGCCGCGACGAGTGCTCGATACCGGGAGGTCTGCGCCTGAACGAGTGGACCGCTATCACCGGGCGAGAGCGCCTCCGCCTTTGCCACGGCCTCGGCCGCACGATCGTTCTGCCCGATCGCCAGTGCGGCCTCAGCGATGGCGAAGTGCACCCACGCGGTTTCTGGGTCTCCCTCGAAGTCGGCTTCGCCGCGCGCGGCGAGGGCCAAAGCTTCCTCGTTTCGTCCCTCGGCCATGAGTGCGCTGAATCGCGTTGACACGTAGATGGCGCGATCCTGAATTGACGCGGACGACTCGAGAGCGGCGCTGTTTTCGAGCGCGCTGCTCGCCGACGCCGGATCGCCTCTGTGGCGTGCGATCTCGGCGAGCGTCGCGGAAAGGCCGAGCGCACGTGCCTCCATGCCGGGAGGGATCTCGTCGCCGATCTTCACGGCCTCGTCCCAGCGCCCGGTGAGGTCATACGTATCGACGAGGTTGCCGAGGCTGAACCACTCGCGGCCTCGGTCGCCGATTCTGCGCGAGAGCTCCACGGCTTTCAGAGTCAGCTCTCCCGCTTCGACGAGGCTTCCCGTGTGGGACAGAATCACGCTAAGGTTCGTGTAGCCGCGATTCGACGCGAACGGCAGGTCGTTCTCGAGTGCGAGTTCGAGGGCGCGACCTATGAGCGCCCGGGCCGTCTCCCAGTGCCCTTTGCGCATCGCGATGAGACCAGCGTTGTTGAGTGCGTGCGAGAGCACCTCGAGGAGGCTCAGGCGCTCCGCCACGGCGAGAGCGCGCCCGTTTCGCTGCTCGGCAAGCTCGTTGTTCCCAGCGAAGTAGTGAGCCCGCGCGAGCTGACTGAGGAAGAAGGCAAGGTCCTCGTCTGGCTCCTCGTCCTCGAGGATCGCGTACGCGCGCTCCATGCGCTCGATCGCCTCGGCGAGTTTTCCTGTGCTGAACTCCTCCTGGGCGAGGTCGGCTGACGCTCTCGCGGCGGCGTGTTTGTCGCCGGCCTCGTCGAAGAGGGCGATCGCTCTCAGGAGCTGGTCTTTCGCGGCGTCACTCTCGCCAGACGCTCGACGCGCATTTCCCGCCTTCGCGAGGAGGCGCGCTTCCTCGAGCGGCCCGTCGGCGAGCTCAGCCGCGCGAGCGAACGAGGTCGCAGCCTCCGCGCTCGCGCCCAGGGATGCCGCGCGCTCGCCTGCGCGGGATAGTGTCTCGCGCACCTTGGTGCGAAGTGCCTGCGCGCCCTCGGCGTCGGGCTCGAGGTCGAGCGCAGTGAGGTAATGCGACGCCACGACCTCGACAACCTCCTGCTCCCGGCCGCCCCACGAGGTTTCGAAGAACTCGCCCGCGGCGAGATGGCGCGCCTTTCGGTCGCGGCGAGCGAGCGTCTCGTAGGCGACGCGACGGACGAGGTCCTGGAGGAAGCCGTACTGCCCGCGCTCGGCCGAGCGCGGGTCGTTCTCGAGGAACAGAATCTCCTTGCGCACGAGCCCCTCGAGCGTGGGCTCGATCTCGCCCGCCGTCTGACCCGAGACCGCTGCGAGGGCCTCCAATACGAAGGTCTTGCCGAGGACGGACGCGTCCTGAACGACGCGGCGCTCGTCGGAGGTGAGGGCGTCGAGGCGGGCAGCGACGAGAGCGTGCAGCGTCTCCGGCACCGCGAGCGACTCGATGTCGCCGGTGAGCTTGTAGTTGCCGTTCGAGCGCTCGAGCTGCCCGCGGTTGAGCAGCATGCGCACGGTCTCGACCGCGTAGAGCGGGATGCCTTCGGCGCGAGTCCGGATCGAATCGCGGAGCTCCTGGGGAAGGCCCGGGACGAGACCTTCGAGCAATGCGTCCATCGCCTCGTCGGACAGCGGCTCGAGCGGGAGCCCGGTGAATCCGCCGCGGGTCGCCGATCCGAAACCCGGTCGGCGCTCGCCGAGCTCGGGCCGTGCGAGCCCGACCACGAAGATCGGCTTCGATCGCGCCCACTCGACCAGGTACTCGACGAAGTCGAGGAGGCCGGCGTCGGCCCAGTGCAGGTCCTCGAAGACGAGCACGGTCGGCGCCTCGTCCGCGAGCAGCTCGAAGAAGAGCCGCCAGGCAGCGAAGAGATCTTCACGCTCGAAGGTCGCATCTGCGAGTCCGAGCAGGTGTGCGAGCCGGGGCTCGATCCATGAGCGATCCTCCGGATCCGGGACATGGGCGGCCACTGTGGCCGAGAGCTTCCCGGCCGCGGTCTCCGCGTCCTCGTTCTCGAGGATCTCGGCGCGCCCGCGCACCATCTCGGCCAGCGCCCAGTACGCGACGCCCTCGCCGTAGGACGGGCAGCGTCCCTTGTGCCAAAGGACGGTAAGGCTGAGCCCGTCGACGTACTTCTCGAACTCCCACGAGAGCCGCGACTTGCCGATCCCGCCGATTCCGGTGACGAGGACGAGATGCGCCCGGCTCTCCTCCGCGCTCGCTTGGAAGAGATCCTTGACGACCCGGAGCTCGCGCTCGCGTCCGACGAACGGCGCTTCGAGCCCGGCCGAGCGGCCCTCGCCGCCGCGGTTGGCCACGACGCGGAGCGCCCGAAAGAGCCGCATCGGCTCGGCCTTTCCCTTCATCTCGTGCTCGCCCGTGTCCTCGTACGCGATCGCCGCCTCGCTCGCGCCGCGCGTTGTCTCGCCGACGAGAACGGTGCCCGGCTCGGCTGCCGACTGAACGCGCGAGGCCGTATTGACGAGGTCGCCGGCGACCATTCCCTGCGCTTGGGCTCCGATCGTCACAGCGGCCTCGCCGGTGAGAACTCCTGCCCGCGCCTTGAGATCCGGGTGGAGCTCGGGCACGCTCGCGACGAGATCGAGAGCGGCGCGAACTGCACGCTCGGCGTCGTCCTCGGTCGCGGTCGGGGTTCCCCAGACGGCCATGACCGCATCGCCGATGAACTTCTCGACGACCCCGCCGTAGCGCTCGATCACACCGCGTGCCGTCTCGAAGTACTGAGAGAGGAGCTCGCGCGTGTCCTCGGAGTCGCGGCCTTCGGAGGCCGTGGTGAACCCGACGAGGTCGAGGAAGAGAAGCGAGACGAGGCGGCGCTCGGCGGCGGGAGTCGAGGTCTGGGGAGGTGCCGACACCGGCGCAGCGGTCGAGGGCGCGAGCGCCGTGCCGCACTCGCCGCAGAACCTCTGGCCGGGGAGGTTCGAGGCGCCGCATGATCCACACACAGCCTGCAGTGGCGCTCCGCATTCGCCGCAGAACTTCTGACCCTCGGCGTTGACGTGGCCGCAGGACGCGCAGGTCACGCTGGCACCTCCGTGCGCGTAGGCGCGACGGCGTCGAGTCGTTCGAGCCACGGGGCCGCCTTCAGGCCCTCGAAGATCTCGCGCGCCTTGTCGAGCGACGACTCGTCGCTCGACAGCTCGCCGTGTTCGAGCAGGGTGACGGCGAGCCAGAAGGGGAGACTGAGCTCGCGAAAGCGTTCGACCGCGGCCTCGTACCCGGCCGGATTACTTTCCAGGCGCGCCCTAAAGCGCTTTGCCTGCGCGTCGAGGAATGGCGGTCGGGTCCCGCTTGGAACGCTTTCGACCAGCGCGAGCAGTTCCTCGACTTTCGCCGTCTCGCCCAGCGCCAGCGCTGCCTCGGCAGCTTCGACGAAACCCCGCTTCGCGCTCTGATGGGAAAGCGTGCCGATCGATTGAATTGCATCGATCGCCGCCTCGCCGTCCGCGAGGGCCTCGCTGAATCGCCCGGCCGCTCGGTGCAGAGTCGCACGAACTCCGAGGTAGGCCGCGCGCTCCTGGAGGTCGCTGGAGGCCTCGAGCCGGGAGAACAACGAGAGCATTCGGTACGCATCGTCGAGCTGGTCGCGCTGGACGTGGATCTCGACCGTCACTTCGAGCATGCTGAGGACGGTACCCCCCGCGTCGATTTGTTCCTCCGTGAACTCCGTGCTCGCCGCGAGCGCCTCGTCCCAGCGGCCGAGCATGAGGAGGGGGTAGGTCCTCTCGGACAGCACCGCCCACTCGGTCGGTCGGTCTCCGAGCTTCCGCGCGAGGGCAAGGCCTTCATCGAGGTAGCCGAGCGCCGCCCCGTACT
>JAOUHF010000019.1 GCA_029865325.1 Thermoleophilia bacterium | reverse complement strand
ATCTGTTGCCGAACGGCTGGAACGTGAACGCCTCGCCGAAGGTGACGACGCCGTCGCCCTCAGGAGGAGTCTGAGACTGCGCGTAGGTGAGGTCGGAGCGCACTCCGCCGGGGTTCATGAACGCGATCTGGGCGCCGCTGGCCGACGTTGCCCACAGCTGGGCATCGGCAACGAGGTTGCCCGCCGCCGACTCGACACCGCGATCCGATCCGTTGACCCCGCCGCGCTTGATGTCGGCCGTGATCGTGCCGACCGGCGTGGTTCCGGCAACGTCGTACAGCGGCTGCCACTTGGCGATGATCGCCGTGAGCGCCGGGTCGGGCGTGAGCGACGCCTGGTCGACGATGTGGTTGGTGGCCGTGCTGAGATCGCGGCGGACGTCGTCGGTGCGCTTGTCGAGCACGAGGTTCAGCTCCGAGACCACGCGGCCGTAGGAGTAGGCACTCGTAACGATGCGCGGCTGGCCAGCAGGATCGGTGAGCACGCAGTCGTAGGGCAGATGGGTGTGGCCGGTGATCATCGCGTCGATCTCGGGGTCGAGTGCGTTGTTGATGGCAACGACTGGTCCGGAGATGCCCACGCACGCATCGACGTCACCCGGAGGTGGCGTCTGCGACCCGCCCTCGTGCAACAGGACGATGATGACCTCGACGCCCTGTGCCTTGAGGATCGGGACGAGTGCGTTGGCGGTCTCGGCTTCGTCGAGGAAGTCCCAGCCCTGGATACCGGCGGCGGCGACCAGGGTGTCGGTCGCCTCGAGCGTCATGCCGATGAATCCGACCTTCACACTCTCGATCTTCTTCACCCAGTAGGGCGGCAGTGGTGTCTCACCGTCCTCGTTGACGACGTTGGCGGCGAGCCAGTTGAAGTCGGCGCCGGGGTACGGGTCGGCCGGGAAGTAGCAGCCGTCGACGGGGTGACAGCCGCCGTCCTGCATGCGCAGCAACTCGGTCACACCCTCGTCGAACTCGTGGTTTCCGACGCTGGAGACGTCGAGCTTCATCGCGTTCAGCGACTCGACGGAAGGTTCGTCGTGGAAGAGTCCGGAGAAAGCCGGTGAGCCGCCAATGAGGTCGCCCGCCGCGACGGTGAGGGTGTACTTGTTCCCAGCCCGGAGCTCGTTGAGCTTGGCCGAGAGGTACTCCGAGCCACCGGCGGCGACGTCGTCGATCATGCCGGGCGTGTTCGCCTCGAGATGGCCGTGGTAGTCGTTGAAAGCCAGAAGCTGCAGCTGGACGAGTTGCCCAGGCGGATCCGGTTGCTTCGCGCTCGCCGGTGCAGCCAACACCACGAGCGAGGCCAACAGGACGACTAGCCCTGTCAACGTGAGCGTCTGTCTACGCATCTTGTCCCCCTCCCGAGGTTCATTTGGTCGTGGAGGGCGCTCAGACACCCGCTACAGCCCGGCCTCCTCGACCACGCCGCCCCTCCCCCATCGGTGGGAGGCCCCCAGAATCACTGGGAATCCTCGTCCGAAGCGGGAACGTCGCCATCGGGGGATTCACTGACCGCCGCCGTCAACGTAGACGGCACTGCGGGTGTCTCGTTCCTTAGCATAACCCGCAGTTCGCTATAGGCTCTTAGCGATTCCTCTAACGTGACAGGAGCGTTATGGCTCAGAGTCGAACAGGCGAGCGCCTCCTCATCGGGGCGTATGTCGATCGAAGCGACCGCGAGCTTCTTGCGGCGCGTGCGCGACTGGCTGAGCGCAGCCTGTCGGCTGAGCTGCGTATCGCCATCGCGGAGCATCTGAGGTCTTCGTTCGCGCAGCATCCTTCCGCGGACGGAGTCGGCGATGGGGACGTGCCTCCCCTGTCGTCGGGTGAGGGGCAATGAGTACACGCCTCGGTTGCCGACGGGTTGCGGTCGGGGGAGGTCGCGCGGCGGCTGGCATCGAGGGCCCCTTCCACGACCTGCGGCACACGGCAATCACGAACGACGCCGCAGCCGGTGAGAACCCGGTGGCGCTGATGACGAAGGCCGGGCACGCCGACATGGGCACGACGCGGATCTATATGCACCTGGCCGGGGTCGTCTTCCGCGACGAAGCCGACCGCCTGGAGGCGAGACTGCTCGGGGAGTCGAACTTGGTACCCCACGAGATACCCACCCAGGCTGATCCGAGCTGACCTAAGCTGACCCGAGGCGCTTGGTTATGGGCCTGAACCACGCCAGCGACGTGGATAGAGGAAACCAGCTCTTCTAGTTCGCGCGCGTCGCTACAATCCGCGGCCGTGTCCGGAGATAGGTTGAAGCTAGAGGTGCGCGAGCGCGAGGATCTCGGCTCGCGCCCGTCACGGCGTCTGCGCGCGCAGGGGCTCATTCCCGGCGTGCTCTACGGAAAAGGCCACTCCCGGGCGATCGTCGTTCCCGAGCGGGACCTCCGGACCGCGATGACGGGCCCGTCGGGGCTGCACGCGATCCTGGATGTCGTCGTCGAGGGCCACGCGACCGTGCACGCTGCGATTCTCGCCGAGTATGAGCAGGATCCGATCCGCGGCACGATCTCGCACATCGACCTGCGTGAGATCCGGCTCGATCAGGCGATTCACGCGACCGTCGTCGTGCATCTCATCGGTGAGTCCGCGGGCGTGAAAACCGGTGGTGTCCTCTCGCTCATTGCCCGCGAGCTCCAGGTCGAAGCGCTTCCCTCGAACGTACCGGAGCACATCGACGTCGACGTCGAGCACTTGGAGGTCGGCGACGTTCTGCGCCTCGCGGACATCCCGGCGATCGAGAACGTGACGTTTCTCGACGACCCACACGAGACCGTCATCGCGACCGTGTCGATGCCTCGCGGGTACGCCGAGATCGAGGAAGCAGACGCTGCAGCCGCCGAAGAGGCAGCTGCGGAGGGCGCTCCGGAACCGGAGGCCGTCGAAGAGGGCGAGCCGTCCGACATCATCTCCGAGGAATAGCCGTGCGCCTGTTCCGTCGGGGCGAGGCTGCCTCGACGCTCGACCTGCTCGTAGCGGGCCTCGGCAATCCGGGTGTGAAGCATGCGCGGGATCGTCACAACGTTGGTTGGATGGTCGTCGACGAGCTAGCGCGTCGGAGCGAGGTGGCGTTCAAGTCGAAGTTCAATGGGCGACTCGCCGAGATGCGGCTGGGCGAGGCGAAGGTGGCGCTCCTCGAGCCCGAGACGTACATGAATGAGTCGGGCCGCTCGATCTCGGCAGCGACGAGGTACTTCAAGGTCGTGCCCGAGGATCTGCTCGTCGTCCACGACGACGTCGATCTCGACGTGGGGCGACTGCAGGCGCGACTCGGCGGCGGACTCGCCGGCCACAACGGTCTCCGCTCCATCGCTCAGTCGCTCGGTACACCCGAGTTCCTCCGCCTGCGGATTGGTGTAGGTCGGCCTGGCCGAGGCGACCGGCGCGCTGTTGCCGACTATGTGCTCGCGCCTTTCGACGCACACGACGATCGTGAAGCGATGGTGACGCGCGCCGCCGACGCGGTCGAGATCGTCGTCGCCGACGGCCTCGAGGAGGCGCAGCGCCGCTTCAACTGAGCCCTGGGCGGCTGCTTGCATTGGCGCAGTTCTTCGACGACTGAGTCTCCCATCTGTGAGGCCCTCCTCGATAGCGTTCATAGAGGGCACGGGGGTGCCCCTGGGGGTGGTTGTTGGCTTTGTTGTGGGCGTGTAGAAATGCCTGGCGTCTTCGCAGCCCCGACCGACGCTCGGCGGTTCGCTGAAGCACGATCTGGAGCTACGATGACCCCGCGGGACGCGATTCCCGCCAGTCGCATGGACCCCGCCCGACCCGCCCTCTCAGGTCTCGTCACCGAGCTTGCCTCGAACGAGCGATTCCGCGCTTTCCTCGACGACTTCCCGGCCGCCGCACGCGTGTCGGAGCCCGCACTTCCGCTCGTTCTCGCAACCCTCCACGGATCGCTCTCGCGTCCTCTCGTCTGTCTGCTCGCCGAGGACGAGGAGGCGCGCGATATCGCAGAGGCGGTCTCGTGGTACTGCGATTCAAGCCGCGTCGCGCTGCTGCCGAGCCGCGGCGTTCGCCTCGGCTCGGGCCTCGAGCCGCCGGCGCATCTCGTCGGCGAGCGTGCACGTGCGCTGGCTGTGCTCGGCGCGGGAGGCTTCGTCTGCGTATCCGCGCGCGCACTCGCGGAGGGCATGCCACCTGAGCACGAACGACCCGACATCGTGCGCATCGCTCCGGGCGACGAGCCGGGTATCGACGGCCTCGTGGAGGCGCTTGCCCTCGCCGGGTACGAGCGCTTCGAGCGAGCGGAGGAACGGGGGCAGATCGCCGTGCGGGGAGGGCTCGTCGACGTGTTCCCGAGTACCGGCCGGGAACCCCTTCGGATTGAGCTCTTTGGCGACGAGATCGAACACATCAGGGCGTTCTCGCCGTTCACGCAGCGTGCTCTTCATCCGGTTGATGACGCAGTGATCTATCCGGCGGGCGAACGCCTGCGCGAGGGCAGCGAGCTCGAGACCGACCCGAGCGAGGCTCTCGCCGACCGCGTGCCGCTGCTCGAACGACCGCCGGACGTCGTCTGGCAGGTCGACGACGTGAGGCAGCTCTGGGAGGAGGAGAGCCTTGCGCATCAGAGTCTCGATGGCGCCGCCGAGCTCGAGCCGCTTCCGCGGTCTCAACGCCACGTGTTCGAGGCGCAACGGCCGGCGATCGCTGCACGCGGGCTGGCTGAGGCCGAGAACGAGCTCGCCGGGATGGTCCGCCAGGGCCGGCGCGTTGTCGTCACTTTTCCCCACCGCGGCGAAGCTCTGCGCACGCAGAGGCTGCTCCGCAAAGTTGAGGCCGCGGTCTACGAGGACGTCGACGAGCTATCGCCCGATCCCTCACTTCGGTTCGTGGTCAGCGCTGCCCGCCGCGGCTTCGTTTGGAGAGACCTCGCGCTCGCTGTTCTTCCGGACTCGCAGGTGTTTCGAAAGCGCCCCCCGCGGGCTGACGCGAGACTCGGCCGTGCGCTCCAGTCGTTCGCCGACCTCCGAACCGGCGACTACGTCGTCCACGAAGATCACGGCGTCGGCAAGCTCCTCGGGTTCGAGACGAAAGAGGTCGCCGGTGTCACGCGCGACTACCTCTACCTCGCGTTCAAGGGTGACGATCGGCTCTACGTCCCGCACGAGCAGCTCCCGAAGGTCACCCGCTATATCGGAGCGGACGCCCGCGCTCCGTCGCTTTCGAAGCTCGGTGGGAAGGCTTGGCAGAACCTCAAGAGCCGCGCTCGCGCCTCCGTGCGCGAGCTGGCTGGGGAGCTCCTCGCCCTCTACGCGAGTCGCCAGCAGGCGCCCGGTCACGCGCTCGACCTCTCCAGTGACTGGCTCGAGCGGCTCGAGAGCTCGTTCCCGTACCGCGAGACGGACGACCAGCTGCAGGCGATCGAGGCGGTGAAGGAGGATCTCGAAGCCGCGCGACCCATGGATCGGCTGGTCTGCGGCGATGTCGGTTTCGGGAAGACGGAGGTCGCCGTGCGAGCGGCATTCGCGGCCGCGGTGAACGACCGGCAGACGCTTGTCCTCTGCCCGACGACGATCCTTGCCGAGCAGCATTGGAACACGTTTCGCGAGCGCTATCGCGACTTCCCTGTTCGCGTAGAGATGGTGTCGCGTTTCCGCACGAAGACGGATCAGGCGCGCGTCCTCGCCGAGTTCAAGGACGGAAAGGTCGAGGTCCTCATCGGCACCCATCGCGTTCTCTCGCGTGACGTGATTCCCAAGAACCTCGGGTTGGTCGTCCTCGACGAGGAGCAGCGCTTCGGCGTCGCGCAGAAGGAGCTCCTACGGTCGCTCCGGGTCGAGGTCGATGTGCTTGCCCTTTCGGCGACGCCGATCCCGCGCACGCTGCACATGTCGCTATCGGGACTGCGCGACATCTCGATCATCGAGACACCCCCGACGGGGCGCCGGCCAGTTCGCACGACAGTGGGCGAGTACGACGACGAGCTTGTGAGAACTGCTCTGGAGCGCGAGCACGCACGCGGAGGTCAAGCCTTCTACCTCCACAACCGCGTCGAGTCGATCGACGAGGTCGCGGAGAAGCTCGAGCAGCTTTGCCCTGGCCTCCGATTCCTCGTTGCGCACGGGCAGATGTCCGAGCGGGACCTCGAGGAGCGCATGCACGCCTTCCTTGCGGGCGACGCCGACGTGCTTGTCTCGACGACCATCATCGAGTCGGGCATCGACATCCCTCAGGCGAACACGCTCATCGTCGAGCGGGCCGACGCGCTCGGGCTCGCGCAGCTCTACCAGATTCGCGGTCGCGTGGGCCGCTCGGACGTCCTCGCCTACGCCTACCTGTTCTACCCGGAGGCCTCGGAGCTGACTCCCGAAGCGCGGGCACGGCTGGCGACACTCGCCGACCACACGGAGCTCGGCTCCGGGTTCCAGATCGCCATGCGCGACCTCGAGATCCGCGGGGCGGGCGACCTGCTCGGGCCGGAGCAGTCGGGACATGTCGCGGCTCTCGGGTTCGAGCTCTATGTAGAGATGCTGGACGAGGCCGTTGCCGAGCTTTCTGGGAGCAGGCGTGTCGTTGCCCGCCCGGTCCGCGTGGATGCGCGGGTGGATGCGTACGTGCCCGCGTCGTACATCGCCGCGGAGGCGTTGAAGATCGATCTTCATCGTCGGATCGCGCTCGTCGAAAACGAGGACGATCTGCGAGAGCTCGTGGCCGCAACGGAGGACCGGTACGGGCCGATGCCAGAGCCGGTTGCGAACCTACTCGCGATCCAGGAGGCGAAGCTGAAGCTCGCTCGTCTGGGAGCCGACTATCTCGTCTACCGAGGTGGACGCGCGACGGTTGGGCCGTTGACGCTCGGCTCGGTCGAAGTCCGCGCCCTCGTTGCCACGGAGCCGACGGTGATCTACTCGACGCAGAAGCGCGAAGTTTCGCTTCGCGTCGAGACTCTCGAACGGGCGCTGGAGCTGCCCGATGCTATTGTCCAGGCCCGCCTGGCCGCCTGAGCCGCGGCCTTTTTCTTGCGGTGTGAACACGATGACCCCTGAGTTTCGAACAGATCACAACGTCTGCCTAACAACGGCTCGGCTATAAGGAACGGGCTTCGATGAACCTCGTACGAATCACACTTGCCGTCTTGGGGGCGACAGCCGCCCTCGTCGCGTCCGCATGCGGCGGAAGCGCGGACGTCCCGTCCGGCTCGGTCGCCCTCGTGGCCGGCACGGAGATCTCGAAGGGCGAGCTCGATCAGCTCCTCGATCAAGCGAAGCAGGGATACAAGGCGAACAAACAGGAGTTTCCGAAGGCAGGAACGCCGGAGTACCAAAGCATCCAGACGCAGTACGTGGCGTACCTCGTCCAGCGTCAGGAGTTCAGGCAGGCGGCCGAGGAGCTGGGAATCGAGGTCACCGAGAAGGACGTCGCCGCCGCAGAGGACGAGCTCGTGAAGAGTCGCTTCGACGGAGACCGGAAGGAGTACGAGAAGGCCCTCAAGCAGCAAGGCCTGACTCCGAACGACTATCGCTTGACGCTCGAAACCTCGGTGCTGGCGCAGAAGCTCTTCGACGAGGTCACGAAGGACACCAAGGTCACCGACCAGGACATCCTCGCGTACTACACGCAGAATCAGTCGCAATACGGCACGCCCGAGTCACGCGACGTCAGGCACATACTGATTGCCGAGAAGGCCGCGGACGGGAAGGTCGATTTCGCGAAGAGCAAGGCCAAGGCCGACCGGATCTACGCCGAGCTGGAAGGCGGCGCCGATTTCGCCTCACTCGCGAAGGTGAATTCCGCGGATCCCGGGAGCAAGGATTCCGGGGGCAAGCTGACGATCTCGCGCGGACAGACGGTTCCCGAGTTCGACAAGGTGTCGTTCGAGCTCGACAAGGGGGAGTTGTCGAAGCCCGTGAAGACCACATACGGCTACCACGTCATCGAAGCCGTGTCGCCGGTGCGTCCCGCGAAGACGACTCCGCTCGACGAGGTGAAAGAGTCCATTCGCACGACGCTCCTCCAGCAGAAGCGGAACGAGGTCATGTCGGCATGGGTCGAGGACCTCCGCTCCGAGTACGACGGGAAGGTCAGCTACGCGGTGGGCTATGAGCCGCCGGAGCTTCCCGAGGCTCCCACCGAGACCCAGTAGGGTCCCCGATCGATGAGCCTCGCCGAGGCGCTGCTCGACCTCCAGGAGTTGACCCGGCATCTTCGCCGGGAGTGCCCATGGGATCGCGAGCAAACTGTGCGGACGATTGTTCCGCATACGGTCGAAGAGGCCTACGAGGTCGCCGACGCAGCGTTGGCGAGCGACAACGCGGAGCTTCGCGGCGAGCTCGGCGACCTTCTCTTCCAGGTCTATTTCCTCTCGCTCCTCCTCGAGGAGACCGGTGACGGTGATCTCGAGACTGTTGCGCGCGAGGTACACGCCAAGCTCGTCCGCCGCCATCCGCACGTCTTCGGCGACGCTGAGGCTCGGACGCCTGGCCGCGTTCGCGAGCGCTGGGAAGAGCTGAAGACGGAACAGGAAGGAAGAGAGGGCATCTTTCACAACGTTCCCGAAGCGCTGCCTGCGCTCCTGCAGGCGCGTAAGGTGCAGCGACGGGCCGCGACGGTGGGGTACGACTGGCCGGACCTGGCGGGGCCGCTGGGGAAGGTGCGCGAGGAGATCGTCGAGCTCGTGGCGGCTGTTGCGCAAGCTGGCGAGCCGTCTCCCGAGACGGAGCCAGATGCTGCAACGCTCCACGAGGTCGGCGACGTTCTCTTCACCCTCGTAAACGTCGCCCGCAAGCTCAACGTCGATCCGGAGCTGGCGCTTCGTGCGACGACTCGTCGCTTCACGGGTCGCGTCGAGCTCGCTGCAGAGCTCGCAGCATCCGACGGCGTCGACTGGCGCGCGTTGAGTCTCGAGGCGCAGGACGCGTACTACGACCGTGCGAAGGAGACGCTTGCATGAGTGCCATCGCCCAGGTTCACGCTCGCCAACTCCTCGACTCGCGAGGCAACCCTGCTCTCGAAGTCGACGTCCGGCTGGCCTCGGGGGCATTTGGCCGGGCGGCCGTTCCCTCCGGGGCATCGACGGGCGAGCACGAGGCCGTGGAGCTCCGCGACGGCGATGCCGGCCTGTACCAGGGCAGGGGCGTGCTCATCGCTGTTGCGAATGTGAATGAAGAGATCGCAGCCGTGCTCGATGGGGTCGACGCCTCTGATCAGCGCGCGCTCGACGAGCTGCTCATCGAGCTGGACGGGACTCGGAACAAGAGCCGCCTGGGAGCGAACGCGATCCTCGGCTGTTCGCTCGCCGCCGCTAAGGCAGCGGCGGCTCACGCAGGAGTTCCTCTGTATCGATGGCTCGGCGGACCTGAATCCCGCACCCTGCCCGTGCCCATGATGAACGTGATCAACGGTGGCGCACACGCGCAGAACCGCCTCGATCTGCAGGAGTTCATGGTCGTCCCGGCCGGCGCGTCGACGTTCTCCGAGGCGCTTCGAATCGGCGCGGAGGTGTTCCATGAGCTCAAGGCGGTCCTCCACGAGCGGGGCTTCGCTACCGGGGTCGGCGACGAAGGCGGGTTCGCGCCCGATCTCGGGTCGACGGAGGAAGCGATTGCAGCGGTGCTCGAGGCCGCCGAGCGTGCCGGGCACCAAGAGCGGATAGGGATCGCGCTCGATCCGGCAGCGAGCGAGGTCTTCCGCGACGGCCTCTACGAGCTGCCGGGAGAGGGTCGCACGCTCGATCCGGGAGCCATGATCGACTTCTACGCATCGCTCGCCGATCGCTTCCCCATCGTCTCGATCGAGGACGGGCTCGACGAGAACGCGTGGGGCGACTGGAAGGCGCTCACCGTCGCACTCGGTGAGCGTGTTCAGCTGGTCGGAGACGACCTCTTCGTGACGAACGTGGAGTTCCTGCAGCGGGGGATAGAGGAGGGGGTCGCCAACGCGATCCTCGTGAAGGTGAACCAGATCGGAACGCTCACCGAGTCGCTCGACGTGATCGAGCTTGCGCGCCGCGCCGGCTATGCGACCGTGATCTCCCACCGCTCGGGCGAAACCGAAGACACGACGATCGCGGATCTCGCCGTCGCCGTGAACGCGGGCCAGATCAAGACGGGCGCGCCATCCAGGACGGATCGGGTCGCGAAGTACAACCAGTTGCTTCGCATCGAGGAAGAGCTCGGCGAGGACGCCGCTTATCCTGGCTGGGGCGCCTTCCAGTCTCCTCGGTAGCCTGGCAGGCATGGCGCGACACGACCGCAGGACGAAGATCGTCGCCACGATCGGCCCGGCATCGAGCGATGAGGAGACGCTCGGTCGTCTCGTCGAGGCCGGTATGGACGGCGCGCGGTTGAACTTCTCGCACGGCAGTCACGAAGAGCACCGCGAGAACGCACGCCGTGTTCGGGCGGTTCAGGCATCGGCCGGACAGTCGCTGGCGCTGATCGCGGATCTTCAGGGCCCGAAGATCAGGATCGGAGACCTCGAGGCCCCGGTCGAGCTCGCGGCCGGTGATTCGGTCGTCGTGGCCGGCGAGCAGTCCTGCCGCGAAGGAGATCTCCCCGTGGCGCCCGACGTGCTCGGAACCGTCCTCGAGCCCGATGACGAGCTCCTCATCGATGACGGTCTCGTTCGACTGCGCGTCGAGCGCGTCGAGGGCGCGAGGGCGCTCTGTCGGGTCGTCACGGCCGGCGTGGTCAACGCGCACAAAGGTGTGAACGTTCCGGGTGTTCCGTTGCCAGTGCCGTCGCTGACCGAGAAGGATCTCGCAGATCTCGCTCTTGCCCTCGAGCTCGGCGTCGACTACGTCGCCCAGTCGTTCGTGCGCTCGCATATGGACGTCGCCGCGCTGAAGGCCAGGATCGAGGCCGCCGGATCACAGGCGTGGGTGATCGCGAAGATCGAGCTGAAGGAGGCCGTGACTGCGTTCGAGTCCATCCTCGACGTGGCGGACGCGGTGATGATCGCGCGTGGAGATCTCGGTGTCGAAATCGGCGCAGCCGAGGTTCCGCTTCTGCAAAAGCGGATCATCCTCGCCGCGCTCGACCGCGGGAAGCCGGCCATCACGGCGACTCAGATGCTCGAGACGATGGTGCACCGACCTGAACCGACCCGCGCGGAAGCCTCCGATGTCGCGAACGCCATTCTCGACGGAACGTCAGCGCTGATGCTCTCTGCCGAGACGGCAGTCGGAGAGTATCCCGTCGACGCGGTCACGACGATGGCGAACATCGCACGCGCTGTCGAGCCGAGCCTCGGCTACAGGCATCAGCTCCCGGCTGCCGCTGACGAGCCGACGGTGGGTCGCGCGATGTCGAATGCGGCATGCGATCTCGCCGAGGCGCTCGGCGCGAAGGCGATCCTTGTTCCCACGTTCACCGGTCGTACGGCGTCGGCGGTGGCGCGCCTGCGTCCCCGAAGGCCCGTCGTCGCCCTCACCCACGTCGTCACGTCACGCCAGCACATGGCGATCGAGTGGGGGGTGACGCCGCTCGAGATCCCCCAGTCGTCTGACGTCGACGACCTCTGGCGGAGCTCGATCGAGGCTGCCCGCGAAGCCGGGATCGTGGCAGCGGGCGATCGCGTCGTCCTCACTGCCGGTACCGCAGTGAACATCCCCGGCTCCACGAACGTCATCAAGGTCGACGTGGCGTAGCACCCAGCAACAGGCTGTTGATTGGGTGATTCGGAGTGGGTGGAGGGGCGAGAGCTCGGGTGTTGAACCTGACCTCGTGGCAGGGAAGGCGACGAAGAAGGCTCCCACCAGGAGCAAGAAAGCGCGGCCACGCGCGCAGCGCCGGCGGCTTCGCCTGCTCTGGACCGTCGCCATTCTCGGAATCGCCGTCTATCTGTACTACCGACCGCTCGCGTCCTACCTCGAGACACGAAGCGATCTGACTGCGCGACGAGCGGAGGTCGAGGCGTTGAGGATCGCCCGCGCCCAGCTGGAGCTACGCCTCGTCAACTCGACGAGTATCGAGGCGACCGAACGCGAGGCTCGTCGGATCGGCTATGTGAAGCCGGGAGAGCAGCTCTTCGTCGTCAAGGGCATCCCGGCCTGGCGGCAGGCGCGCAGCAACGCGCGAGACCGCCGCTCGTAGCGGCTGAGTAGGGCTTCGGTGAAGCGGCCGCCTAGTCTTCACTCATGGATGACCGAGCCGTGGTTGCAGGGCAGCTCGGACGACAGCCGCGTGCATTTCGGCGTGTTGTCGTCCGCTGCCCGTTCGGCCTTCCCGCTGTGACCGAGCAGGATCCTTATGACGTGAACGGCGAGCCGTTCCCGACGATGTACTACCTCACGTGCTCGTACCTCGTCGCAGCGCTCGCGCGACTCGAAGCTGGAGGCGGTGTCGCGCGGTGGGGCCGGACGGCAGCTGAGGACACGACACTTGCGGCGTCGCTGGCGAGCGCCACCGACGATCAGCGTCGAATCCGGCGCGAGCTCGGGGGCGAAGGCGGGAAGCCCGATGGTGGCGCGTCGCTCGATCTCGGGATCGGAGGCGCACGCGCGCCGGGGCATCTGAAGTGTCTCCACGCTCACGCCGCCTACGCGCTGGCTCGACCCGGCTACCTCCTGGGCGAGCGGATCCTTGCCGAGGTCCAGCCACCGTGGCCCGCGGGCGCGTGTTGCTCGGAGGCGCTCCGGGACCCGAGCTAGTGTCCGCCCTCGTGACGGCCGACGTCCAGAGCGCGAAGCTCGAGTGGGAGGACGCGTATCGCGATCTCGTGGAGGTCGCGCGCGACCCTTCTCGGGAAGAGGATTTCCGCCGGCAGCTCGAGGCAGTGCTCAGCGAGCTACGCCGTCGGCTCGGAGGCACCTTCACGCTTCACGAGCTCGCAACCGAGTACGCGGGTGCGGACGTCTGGGCGCGAAGCGCCCTTGCCGAGGCAGAGGTGCCAGGATGGCCGCGCACGATGTCGCTCGTCGAGGGCGCTGCATTCCATCTCTATGCCCGCGGCGCCGCGGACTACGTGCCGTGAGCATGCTCGAGCGACCGAGCCGTGAGCAGCGCTCACGGACGCGTCGGCGGTCACCGTTCCTGCGCACGCTGCTCGTCGGCGTCGCGCTTGTGCTTGCCTTTCTTCTCGGACTCGCTTTTTCCCGCACACTTGACGACCGACCCGAGGACGGAGCGACGGTGACGAGCGTCCGCACGCTCACACCGCTTCCGCAGGAGGGCCTGACGAGCACCGTCACGGTGACCGTTACCGCCCCGTAGGGGCCGGGCACGCCAGGCTCGGGCGACGCGAGCGTCGCCCTACAGCTCTTCGGAGGCCTCGAGCAGTCCCGCGAGGATGATCCCTACCGCGCAGGCCAGGCTGATCCAGATCCCGATTCCGCGGGTCGCGAAGAAGAAGCTGTCAGGAATCGAGATGAGCCGAACGAGCACGAGAACCGTCGCGACGGAGCCGATCCCGATTGTGAGGAGGCTTTCGGGTACGGCTGCGGGCATCGCCACGCCGACCTCGCGAAGCACGATGAGCAGGACCGTCGCCAGTCCCAGGAAGAGGACGATCTTTCCGATCGTGCCGGTGTGCCAGCCAATCACCGAGACGGTTGTTCCCTGGCCTTCACCCGTGTACCAACCGGTGAGTGCGGACAGGGCGAGGAGCAACCCCAGGAGAAAGGTGAGCCGGCCGCCGAGGCCCGGAAGGCCTCCGGCACCGGCAAAACCCATGCGACTACGTCCTTCGGGACTCTCCATCGGGTGAAGAATATGGCTTCGCACCGGCTGGACAGGCTGCACAGCGTGGAAATCTGTTCCTAGAATCCCTTCTGTGGCTCATCTCGCACCCACTACCGCTCCCGTGACAGCCTCCGAGGAGGAGCCCCCGCTCGATCCCGAGGCGGTCGAGCGGTCGTATCGGTTCCATCGCGCCCGGCGGGCGGACAAGGTGAAGCGACATCGCGAGAAGCGGCGTGCGAGCCTGCGGTTCTGGTTCGTGCTCGCGCTCATCGTCGCGGTCGCTGCGGTGCTCGCGGCGCGCACGCTCGGCGAGATCGAGCGCGTCTTCGGCCTGTAGATGACGGCGGGGCCGGTAGTGGAGAGGCCGGGCGGCCTCGCGCTCGGAGCGCTCGTGTTCGGCGCAGGGATCGGAGCTCTCGCGACCGAGATTACGGCGTCGCGCTTGCTCGCGCCGTACTTCGGGTCGTCGACCATCGTGTGGGCGAACCTCATCGGGATCGTGCTCGCCGCGCTCGCCCTCGGGTACTGGCTCGGCGGCCGGGTCGCTGACCGACGACCGCAGCCGGCGCTCCTCGGATCGATCGTGCTCGTCGCAGCCGTCTGCGTCGCCGTGATCCCCTTTGTCGCGAAGCCGTTCCTCGATCTCACGGTCGAGGGTCTGGATGACGCCTCGGCGGGTGCGGTCATCGGGAGCTTTGTCGCCGTCCTCCTGCTGTTCGCGCCGCCAGTCGTACTGCTCGGCATGGTGTCGCCGTTCGCAATCAGACTCGCTGTCTCGTCAATCGAGACCGCCGGTGCCGTCGCGGGGCGGCTCTACGCGCTGTCGACCGCGGGCTCGCTCCTCGGCACATTTCTGTCGGCGCTCGTACTCATTCCTGCACTGGGAACGCAGCGAACGTTCATCGTCATCGCCGTGCTCCTCGCCGCATCGTCCTGCCTCTTGCTCGGCGCGCGGTATCTCGTCGTGGTGGTGGCACTCGTCGCCCTCGCGGCCGTGCCGCCCGGCGCGGTGAAGGCGGGGGAAGGCCTGCTGCACGAGGAGACGTCGTACCACCAGTACATCCAGGTCGTCGAGCGATCGGACGGCCGGCGCCTCCTCTCGCTCAACGAGGGCGTCGCGGTGCACTCCGTCTGGCGGCCCGACTCCGTGCTCACTGGCGGCGTCTGGGACGCCTTCCTCGCGCTCCCTCCACTGCTCGACCACCCTCTCGGGAGGGTGGCAATTCTCGGCAACGCGGCCGGGACGACTGCTCGCGCACTCGGCGTGTACTACCCGGAGGCCTACGTCGACGGCGTCGAGCTCGATCCAGCGGTGAGCCGAGTCGGCCGTCGGTACTTCGCGATGGACGAGAACCGGCGCCTCACGGTTCATGACGCGGACGCTCGTCCCTTCCTCCGCTCGACCGACCGGCTGTACGACCTGATCGTCGTCGACGCGTACCGCCAGCCGTACGTGCCGTTCTACCTGGCGACGCGCGAGTTCTTCCGCCTCGTACGCCAGCGCCTCGCCCCAGGTGGAATCGTCGCCCTCAACGTCGCGGCCGTCCCGGATGACAAGCGGCTTGTGCGTGCCGTCGGGACGACGCTTGCCGCCGAGTTCCCGCAGGTTCTTGCTTGGCCGGCGCTTCGCTTCAACACCATCGTGCTCGGCTTGACGGATCCTCTCGCCTCGAGCGAGATCGAGGCGCGCCTTCGCCACGGGCCTGTCGATCTCTCCTCACTGCGCGAGCTCCTCGCTCGGAATGCACTGCCGCTCGAGCCCAGCGGACGAGCGTGGACCGACGATCGAGCGCCCGTCGAGTGGCTCACCGACCGAATGATCGTGTCGTACGCCGCGGAAGGAGGCCGTCTCGACGAGGACTACCTCCCAACGAGGCCGAGCCCGTGATCTCACTCGAGCGGCGCGATGGGCGTCCGCTCCGTATTGGCCACAGAGGGGCGGCGGCTCTTGCACCTGAGAACACGCTTCTGTCCTTTCGCGTGGCAGTCGACGCGGGCATGGATCTCATCGAGTTCGACGTCCTCGATCTTCGGGACCGCCAACTTGTGATCGCGCACTCGAACGATCTCGGCGAAGTGAGTCACGGCGCCGCTTCCGGCACGGTGCGAGACCGGTCGCTCGAGAGCCTCAGGGAGATTTGCCCGAACGTCCCGACGCTCGACGAGGGACTTGCGTTCTTCGTAGATGAGCAAGAGACCGGCCTGCATCTCGATCTCAAGACCCGCGGGACAGAGGTCGATGTCGTCGAGGCGCTTCGCCGGTTCGATTTGCTCGAGCGCAGCTTCGTGAGCTCCTTCCACTTCCGCACCGTGCGACGGCTCGCAGAGATCGAGCCTCGCATTCGCACAGGCATCACGGTCCCTCGGAGTGTGCTCGGGATCACCGAGAGCGGCCGAGGCGCTCCGATCGCGCGTATCGGGCTCGGGTTGCTGCGTAGGGCCGCACCTCTCGCCGCGCCGCTTGCGCTCTTTCCATCACACGCGACCGCGCTCGTCCTTCACCACTCGCTGGTCGGTGAGGCCACCGTTCACCGAACGCATAGCCGGGGTGCTGCAGTCGTCACGTGGACTGTCGACGATCCACTGGATCTTGCTCGAGTCGAAGAGGCGGGTGTCGATGCCGTCGTGACGAACGATCCGCGCATTTTCGTGTCTACACTGGAAACGTGAGGACCTGGGCTCGCGCGATCGGTGCCGGGCTGCTTGCGGCCTGCGCGCTCATTGGCTTCGCCTCGGCGTTCGCGCTCTCCGCAGCAGCCGGAGCAGACCCCGGCCAGACGGTCACGACCACCGATCCTTCGCCGACGACGGAGCCTCCGCCCACCGAGCCGCCGATCGAGCCTCCGCCACCGCCGACTCCCGCGCCCATCGCGTTTGGCGTGACTGTCGGCGGCGTCACGGTGGGCGGTCTCATGCCCGAGCGGGCGACAGAGGTCGTGCGGAAGGCCTTCGCCCGCCCGCTCGTTCTCGTCGTCAGCTCGACTCGCAAGGTCCGCCTTCAGCCGAGCGCGCTTGGCGCGCGCCCGAACGTCCCGAAGGCTGTTCGCAGAGCGCGCGTCGCCAGGCCGGGTGCGAGCGTCACGCTCGATGTGGAGGTGTCGCGGGCGCGTGTTCGCACACTCGTCGATCGGCTCGGACGTGAGCTCGACCTGAAGCCCGTCGACGCGCGACTTGCACTCGACGGAGTGAAGCCTCGCGCGATCAAATCGCAGGAGGGCCGGCGCCTTATGCGCCTCGCAAGCGCCCGGGCGGTTCGCTACGCGCTTCAGCGGAACACTCGCGCGCCGATCCGTCTTGGGTTCGAGACGCTGAAGCCGAAAGTGACTTCGTCCGATCTCGACACGGCGGTTGTCGTCCTCCGCGAGTCGAAGCGACTCCTGTACTTCGCCGATGCGAAGTTCGTGCGCTGGTTCGGCATCGCGACGGGCCAATCGGCGTATCCGACGCCGCTCGGCAATTACGAAATCGTGAACAAGCAGCGGAATCCGTGGTGGTATCCGCCGCCCTCGAAGTGGGCCGCCGACTCCGAGCCTACGCCGCCAGGGCCCGGCAATCCGCTCGGCACACGGTGGATGGGGATCTCGGCGCCCTTCGTCGGGATCCACGGGACGCCCGACGCCGCCTCGATCGGTTACTCCGCCTCCCACGGGTGCATCCGGATGCGGATCCCGGACGCCGAGTGGCTGTTCCAGCACGTGGAGATCGGAACCCCGATCTTCATCATCGCCAGGTGAGGTAGGCGTGGCCCGACGCGCGAAGCTGGTCGCCCAGGGCGTGGCCCTGGGCCTCGTCGCGCTGCTCTTCATCCTGCTCGCGTGGACGCTCCTCACGGAGGAGGGCGGCGATCTCGCCGCAGCCGCTGCGCGCGGCGAGCGTCCCGAGGCACCCGACTTCACGCTCGGGCGACTCGACCAGGAAGGTGAGCTCGCGCTCTCGTCTCTTCGAGGCAAGGCGGTCGTGCTCAACGTGTGGGCTTCGTGGTGCATCCCTTGTAAGGAGGAGGCGCCGTTTCTCGAGCAGGTGTGGCAGCAGAACCGAAACCGAGGCCTCGTCGTAGTCGGTCTCGACGCCAAGGACTTCCGCAGCGACGCGCGCAGGTTCATGAAGCGCTTCGGTCTGACCTTTCCGATCGTCTACGACGGTCCGGGCGACACCCTGGGTGGCTACGGCGTGACGGGGTTTCCGGAGACGTTCGTCATCGACCGCGAAGGGAAGGTCGTGGAGGCTTTCGCCGGCGCCGTCAACGCAACGGAGGATCGAGTGCGACTCCGCGCTGCCATCGAGCAGGCGCTGGCGTCGTGACACGTCGAGCGCTCGTCCTCATCGTCAGCGCACTCGTCACTTCTGGGGCTGCGGCGGGCGCCGCGCCGCCGAACGCAGCCGACCTCGAGGCCGAGCTGGTCTGTCCTGTCTGTGAGACAACGCTCGACCAGTCGACTGCCCCTGTTGCCCAGCGAATGAAGGCGTTCATCCGCGTGCGCATCGCGGCCGGCGACAGCGAGCAGGAGATCAAGGACGCGCTCGTCGACCAGTTCGGGCCGGCGGTGCTGGCGACGCCCCTAAAGAGCGGCTTCGGGCTCCTCGCATGGCTTCTTCCGCTCGCGGCGCTTCTCGCGGGTGCGGTGGTCGTCGGCCTTCTGATCCGCTCGTGGAGCGGGCGGCGAGATCTGCCCGCGGACGATCGTCCGCTCGATCCGCAACTGGAGCAGCGCGTGGATGAAGAACTCGCCCGCTTCGACGGCTAGCGTTCGATGAGTTGGACCGCGATCCCGGTCGCGTTCCTGGCGGGCATGGTCTCGTTCCTCGCGCCGTGCGTCCTCCCGCTCGTTCCCGGCTACCTGTCTGCGATCTCGGCAGTTGACGCGGAAAGGCTGGGGCAGCCCGGAACTGCCCGCCGCGTCGTCCTCGCAAGCGTGCCATTCGTTCTCGGCTTCACCGCGTTCTTTGTGCTTCTCGGAATAGGCGCTGCCCTCGTCGGCGGTCGCCTCTTCGCCGATCAGTTTCTGCTCGAAAGGATCGCAGGGTTTGTTCTCGTGGTCTTCGGGCTGGCGTTCATGGGCCTGCTGCCGTGGCCCGAGCGGCTCCTTGGTGCGGGGCTGGTGCAGGGAGCCCGAAGCCGCGGCTCACGTGTCCTCCTCGGCGGGGCATTCGCCATTTGCGCCGCGCCCTGCATCGGGCCTGTACTCGCGGCCATTCTCGTTCTCGCAGGTTCGTCGGAGACCGTGTTCGAGGGCGCCGCGCTTCTCGGTGTCTACTCGCTCGGGCTCGCTCTGCCCTTCGTTCTCGCCGGCGCGGTCTTCACGCGCGCGATGTCTGCTTTTCGCTGGCTGCGCGATCACTACCGCGCCATCCAGATCGGAGGCGGCGCGATCATGGTCGCGCTCGGCCTGCTCCTCTTCTTCGAGCGGTTCTACGTGCTGCGCGTGTACCTCAACCGCTTTCTCGAATGGCTCGGGCTCGAGCCCGCCTTCTGATCAGAGCCGGGGCGGTTCGAGCTCGAGAGAGCCGGACTCGACGAGCTCGCGGGCGCGCGCGACGTCCTCGAGTACGACATCGATGTCGACCCCGCGATGCTGCGGTCGGTACGTGCGCAAGCGCCGCTCGGCCTTCTCGAGCTGACGCTCGCAGCCGGGGCGGTTGCCTCGACCCGCCTGGAACCAGGCGACCGCGACGTGGACGAGCCCCTGTAGGAAGTCGCGCTCTGGCCCTGGTGCCTCGCGCCACTCGCCCTCGAGCTCTTCGTGCGCCGCGAAGTACGCCTCGGCGCGGATCAGCTCGATGCCCAGCTCCAGTCCCACGCAGGCGATTATCCGCGTCCGCCGCGATTGCTACTGTCGAATGCGTGTCGACGATCCTGCTCGTCGGGGTCGACCTCTTCTTCCGCGGAAAGCTGGAGGGGCTGCTTCCGAGCCATCGGCTTGTCACGAGCGACAGCGTCGACGCGCCCGATCTCGTGATCGCGGACATCGCTCGCGTCGAGCCCGACGAGGTCGTTGATGCGTGGCCCGACATACCGATCCTCGGCTACACCAACCACACGGACAAGTCGGGTCTTCAGCGCGCACATGCGGCCGGTTTCGACCAGGTCATCGTCAAGTCGGCGCTCGTCGAGCGCGCCTCCCAGCTCGTGGACGAGCTCACGGCGAAATAGCGCGCCGACACCTGCCTGCTCCGCCGGACGCTCTGGCTAGACTCGCCCGCGTGACGTACATCATCGCCGAGCCCTGTATCGACATCAAGGACAGGTCCTGTGTCGACGTCTGCCCGGTCGATTGCATCCACGAGTTCGGGCGGATCCTCATCATCGATCCGGAGGAGTGCATCGACTGCGGGGCGTGCGAGCCGGAGTGCCCGGTGGAGGCGATCTTCCCCGAGGACGCGCTGCCCGACAAGTGGAACGCGTTCGTCGAGATCAACTACGCCTTTCCGGATCCCGAGAAGATCAACGCGCTCACCGACGCATACGCCACCGAGCACAACGTCCAGAACGAACCGATTTCGTAAGGCGCGACCGGAAGTCCGCTCGGGCGGAGTTCCGGTCGCGCGAAGATCCCTGCATGCGTCCGCTTCGCCGCCGCGGCGTCTGTGTTTGCAGGATCTGTCGACGTTAGGCAGGCAGCAAGTACACGCACGGGCGACGATCGCCCGGAAGCGGCGAGGGCGCGATCTTGCTCACGAGGTAGCGGCGCTCGCCATCCTCGACCTCGGCTCCTGGTCGCGGCGGGCTGCCGGTTCGTTCGACGATCGTGTAACCCGTCGGGGCCCACACGAAGAACAGATATCCGCTCCACCCGTTGTCGTCCATGCTGCCGATCCTAACGACGGGCCGCAGAGGGCGGCACTTCGATGCGCACTGTCGAGCCTCGCGGATAGCGCACCTCGGAACTGAACTTCGCATTCAGCGTTGCCGCGCGATCGGCGAGCGCCTCCAGCACTGCGCTTCGTCGTTCCGGTGGGCCGTCGTCGGTGACGACGAGCTCGGCGCCACCTGGCGCCGTTGCGCGCACCGAGATCTCGATCCGAGTCGGCGCTCCCCTTCGGAGCGCCTGATCGGTCGCCTCGCGAAGGATCTGGTAGAGCGCGGTCTGCGCGTTCTCGCCAAGCCCGTCTGCGTGGTCGACATCCAGGTCGATCTCGACGTCATGCCGAGAAGAGAGGCGTCGTGCGAGCGCGCCCACTGCAGCCGAGAAGCCAAGCTCGCTGAGAACCCTTGGCTCGAGATCTTCACAGAGTGTGCGGAGATCCCGTGCCGAGTCGCGGGCGAGCTCGAGACCGCGGGTAAACACCTCGTCGGCTCGCTGTATCTCGCCGTCTCGGAGGCTGGCGAGACCCGCATCCAGTATCTGGGCGATGGCCGAGAGGTGCTGAACAGGCCCGTCGTGGAGGAGCTCCGCCAGACGCCGCCGTTCCTCGTGCTCGGTGAGGATCCGCTCAGCGAGAAGCGCGCGCTCGGCGTCGTCCGACGTCAATCGATTATCGCCTCGCGGAGCGCGATGGCGACCGCCTGGGTGCGGGTGTCGGCCTCGAGCTTCGCGAGGATGTGGCGAACGTGGCTCTTCACCGTCTCCTGGCTGATGAAGAGCTTGGCGGCCACGTCTACGTTCGACATCCCGTCCGCGAGCAGCTGCAGGATCTCGCGCTCGCGGGGCGTGAGAACGTCAGCCTGGCCCTGCCCGGATACGAACTCAGCCATGAGCCCCGGGTCGACAAACGTCTCGCCTGCTGCCACCTTCTCGATCGCACGCAAGAGCGTTTCGTGCGGGGTCTCCTTGAGGATGTAGCCTCGCGCACCCGACTCCAGGCCGCGCTGGAGCAACGAGCGCTCGCCGTAGGCCGTGAAGATGAGCACGCCCGTGTCCGGGACTTTCTCGAGCAGCCTCTCGGTTGCTTCGAGGCCGTCCATGTCAGGCATCCGTAGGTCCATGATCACGACGTCTGGACGCCGCCTCTCGGTGAGCGCTACGGCCGACGCGCCGTCTGTCGCCTCGCCGATAACGCGGATCCGCGGGGAGCGCGAGAGCGCGAGGCGCAGACCTTCGCGCACGACCTCGTGATCGTCGGCGATCAGGCAGGTGATCTCGTCGGCCATGTCGTCGATTCTACGGCGCGAGTCGGCAGGCTCCTTCTTCGTGCGCCGTTGGCTGAACTCGGCTGTCGCTCTACCGTCTGAAACTGTCGTGGGTGTCGAAGATGTCAGGGTCGCTGGAGAACTCCAGTCCTCACCCGGCAAGAGTGGGCATCAACACGTCACCAAACGGAGCCATCTGCTCCCGGCGCTGAGCGTGCGATCCTCCTGCTCGGGCCGAGCGGACCGTCTCCGGGATCTGCGGGCGAGGCACGCTGCCCGCCCAGCTGCATGGGGGAAGATCCCTGTCAGACGAAGCACCGCTAGAGTCGTCCGATGGACGAGCTCGACGGTGGAATCAAGCGGATCACACTGCCGCTGCCGACGCGACCCGGGCACGTGCACACCTACCTGCTCCCCGGCGACGACGGCTGGACGCTCGTCGACACGGGCGTCGGACTGCCTGACGCGAAAGAGACATGGGCGGCCGAGCTCGAGCAGGCGGGAGGCCGGGTCGCGACGATCTTCGTCACACACTTTCACCCGGACCACGTCGGCGCGGCCGCCGACCTCCACGAGCTGACCGGCGCCCCGGTTTACCAGGGCGTGCTCGATTACGCGCAGTGTGAGCTCGTCTGGGGGAATCCGGCCTGGTCGGAGCGTCTCCTCGCCTGGTTCCACCTGCACGGGACGCCAGACGACGTCACGGCGGAGCTCGTGGGCCAGAGCTCGGTCTACCGCCCGTTCATCCGCTATCAGCGCGATCCGATCCTCGTCGAGGCCGGAGAGCACGTGGACGGCTGGGAGCTCATCGCGGCGCCCGGGCATGCCGACGGCCAGCTCTGCCTGCTCAAGGACGGAGTGCTGATCGCGGCCGATCATCTGCTCGGCAGGATCACCCCGACTGTCGGGCTCTGGCCCGCGAGTCGGGCCGATCCGCTCGGCGACTATCTCCACGCTCTGGAGCGCACGGTCGAGCTTGCGCCGAAGATCGCGCTACCAGGACACGGCGACGTGATCAACGATCCGCCGGCGCGAGCGAGGGCGCTCCAAGAGCACCATCGGTTCAGGCTCGAGGAGACCGTCAGCGCGCTCGGGATCGAGCCGAGAACGGGCTACGAGCTCTCGTTCGACCTGTTTGGAGCAACGCTCCAGCCTGCTGGACGACGATTCGCCGTCGCCGAGACGCTCTCGCACGCCGAGCGACTCGTGCGGGAGGGTGTAGCGCTCCGTCACGAGGACGGCGTGACGGTTACCTATACTGCGGCCTGATCAACTTGGGCGACGAAATCCCGCCGAGTACCAGCGCCCTGCTCGGGGCGTGAGTACCTCTCTCCGCATCCTGATCGTGTTCCTCCTCGTCCTGGGGAACGCGGTCTTCGTGGCGGCCGAGTACGCCCTCGTCACGGGGCGGCGATCGAGGCTGGTGGAGCGGGCCGAACGCGGAGGTCGCGGCGCGAAGACGGCGCTTCGCCTGATGGACGATCCCGTTCGATTTATCTCGACCGTTCAAGTCGGGATCACGATCTCGGCCATCCTGCTCGGTGCCATCGGCGAGCCGTTGCTCTCGGGTCTGATGGAACCACCGGTCTCGACGACGGTCGCATTCCTCATCTCGTTCGCGATCCTGACGTACCTGTCCGTCGTTCTTGGCGAACTCGTTCCCAAGGCGGTTGCCTTGCAGCGCGCGGAGGTGCTTGCGATTGCGCTCGCCGTTCCACTGGACTTCCTCGCCAAGATCACCTATCCGCTCGTGTGGGTACTGCAGGTCTCGGCGAACGGCGTCCTGCGGCTTCTGCGCGTGAAGCCCGCTCCCGCAGGGATGATCGCCTACACCCGCGAGGACATCCGCCACAGCGTTGCCGCCGCTGAGGATGTGGGCGAGTTCCAGGAGGCCGAGGAGGAGATGCTGTACAAGGTCTTCGACTTCGCCTCGAAAGAGGTTTCGGCGGTCATGGTGCCGCGGCCCGAGGTCGTCGCGATCTCGGTCGACATGCCACCCGAGGATGCGCTCGCCACTGTCGTCGATTCACCATTCACGCGGTATCCCGTGTATCGCGAGTCGCTCGACGAGATCGTGGGCGTTCTCCACGTGCGCGATCTGTTTGGCGCGATGCACGACCTTGGGATGGCGAGCATCAGCCTTGAGGCGATTCTTCGACCGGCCTACGTCGTGCCCGAGACGAAGGATCTCGCCGCGCTCCTCGCGGACTTTCGTCGCGGGAAACAGCACATGGCTGTCGTCGTCGACGAGTACGGTGCGATGCAGGGCATCGTCACGCTCGAGGACGTCCTCGAGGAGATCGTCGGTGAGATCGAAGACGAGTTCGACCTTCCCGACACCTCCGTCGAGCGCATCGACGAAACGCGCATCAGGATCGACGGGACGTACACGATCGACGACTTCAATGAGGAGTTCGATACGGAGCTCGAGCAGGAGGACTTCCACACGATGGCGGGGCTGGTGTTCGGGGAGCTGGGACGTGCGCCCGAGGTCGGCGATGAGGTGACGACCGCGGGCCTGCGGTTGAGCGTGCTCGAGATCGAGGGTTCGCGGATTCTCAAGATCGAGGTCGAGTTCGGCATCGACGAGACGCCGACCGACGAGCCGGCAGCCGCGTAGCTTCTCCGCGTGAGCTCCGGGAGCCGATCGGCGTTTCGGCACCGCGACTTCGCGCTCTTCTGGCTCGCCCTGATGACCACGGGCTTCGCCATGACGATGGCATCGGTTGCGATCGGATGGCAGGTCTACTCCGTACGCGAGAACCCACTCGACCTCGGACTGGTCGGGCTGGCCGAGTTCCTCCCGCTCCTGCTCCTGGCGTTGCCCGCCGGTCATCTGGCCGACCGCGTCCCGCGGCGCCGGATCTATGCCTTGATGGTCGTCACCGACGTCGTGGTGGCGCTTGCGCTGCTCGGGGTGACGCGCGCCGGAGCCGACCACGTCTGGCCGTTCTTCGCGCTTGCGTTCCTGACTGGCGTCGCGAGCGCCTTCGGAGCGCCCGCTGGACGTGCGCTCACGCCGTCCCTCGTTCCGCAGGAGATCCTTGTCAGCGCCCTCGCACAGCGCTCGATCGCGTTTCAGATCTCACACGTTGCCGGCCCCGCGATCGGAGGCATACTCTTCGCGATCCATCCTGAGCTCGTCTACGCGGTCGCCGCCGCGCTTTCGCTGGTCGCGCTTGGTTGCGTGCTTGCCCTTCGGAGCGGACGTGAGCCCGCGACCGAAGGCGCAGTTGGGATGGACGAGGTTCTCGCGGGCGTTCGCCTCATCCGGCGGACGAAGGTGCTGTTCGGCGCGATCTCGCTCGATCTCTTCGCAGTGCTCTTCGGCGGCGCCGTCGCGCTGTTGCCGATCTTCGCGAAGGACATCCTCGACGTGGGGCCGACCGGTCTCGGGTTCCTGCGCACGGCGCCTGCGGTCGGCGCGTTCATCGCGGCACTGGCGATCGCCCGCTGGCCGATACGCCGGCGCGCTGGCCCGACGATGTTCCTCGTCGTGGCGGGATTCGGTGCGTGCATGGTCATCTTCGGTCTCTCTCACGTGATGTGGCTCTCGATGCTCGCCCTGGCGCTCGGGGGCGCGTTCGACATGGTGAGCGTTGTCCTACGATCGACGATCCTTCCGCTCGTGACACCGGACGAGCTCCGGGGGCGTGTGAACGCGGTCGAGATGGTCTTCATCAGCGGGTCCAACGAGCTCGGGGCCTTTGAGTCAGGCGTTGCGGCCGCGCTCATCGGCGCAGCGCCGGCCGTCGTCCTTGGCGGCGTGGCGACGGTTGTCGTGGCAGGGCTGTGGTGGAAGCTCTTCCCGCAACTAGCCCGCGTCGATCGCCTCGACGAGCTGCGGCCGGTCTCGGTCGACGCTGTCTGACGAGCGGTCTCGCGCGTTCAACGCAGAGAGGCGGCGGTGCTCACGAGGTCAGCGGCGCGCCTGAACAAGCAGGCGCGCCGCGCCGGCATTTCTGATCGACGCGTCGACGAGCTCGATTGGGTGGACCGCCGGCAGCGGTTGCTTGACCCGGTGAAGGGCTTGGGAGACCTGCACCAGGCACCCGGGATTGGCGCTCGCGTACACCTGCGCGCCTGTGGCGAGGACGTGTCGCGCCTTGCGGTCGCCGAGGTCGCGCGCTGCCTCGGCCTGCACCACGTTGTAGATCCCGGCGGAGCCGCAGCAGAGATCCTGCTCGGCGGGTTCGATCACCTCGAGCGCGGGGATACGGGCGAGCGACGCGATCGAGGAGAGGGGGAGTCGCTGAGCGTGGCGCAAATGGCACGAGTCCTGGAGGGCGACCGTCATCGGGAGTGGATGACGGGCTGCCCGCGGAGTTGTGTCGGCAAGAAGCTCGCCGACGTCGCGAACCTTCACCGAGAACGTCTCGTCCCCGAGCAGCCAGCCGAGCTCCTTGAGGTGCGACCCGCAGCCTGATGAGTTCACCACGACGAGGTCGACGTCCTCGAAGGCGCCGATCAGCTTGCGAGCGAACGCCTTTCCTTCCTCGAGCCGACCCGCGTGGACCGACAATGCGCCGCAGCAGCCCTGGGGCGGCGCGACGACGTCGAAACCGTCGGCAGCGAGGACGCGGGCAGTGGCCGCGTTGACGTCCGGGAAGACGGCGCTCTGCACACAGCCCGTCAGCAGGCCGACGCGGGCACGCCGGACACCCGCCGCATGTGTGAGCACAGGAACCTCGCTCTTGCCGCGCCACCGTGGGGCGATCTCCACAAGTGGGCGGAACCGCCTCGGCATCGGTACGTGTCGCCCGAGCGGTGCGAGCCGGAGTGCCGCCTTCATGCGACCGGGATAGGGGAGGACACGAAAGAGGAGCCCTCGCACGAGCCGGTCGGTTAACGGCCGCTCGTACTCCTTCTCGACTGCCGCACGGGTGCTCTCGATGAGCCGGTCGTACCGCACGCCTGACGGGCACGACGATAGGCACGCCATGCAACCGAGGCAGCGATCGAAGTGGGTCGTGACGGTCGAGTTGAGTGTGATCGTTCCGTCGAGCCGGGCATCCATCAGGTGGATGCGGCCGCGCGGCGAGTCCATCTCCTCGCTCCAGAGAACGTACGTCGGGCACGTCGGTAGGCAGAACCCGCAGTGGACGCAGTCCGAGGTGAGCTCGCGGATCACGCCGCGAGGACTCCATGCGGGTCGAGCTGTCGGCGGATCGCTTCGACAAGCCTCTGAACGGCATCGGCCGAATCACCTTGTGACAAAGTGTCTGGCCTGGGGTCACGCGTGTATGCGACTCCCGACGCGGGGCGGACGACGGCCTCGGTTACGTCGGCGAGGACGTGCGAGAGATCTCCGGGTGCGAAGCACACGCGGCCCAGTGCGGCAACCTGCCGGGTGCGGGACTCCTCCCAGACCTCCGACCCGGTCTCGGCGCCTCCGACCAGCGCGCTCGCCGCTGCGAGTTGAGCGTCGACCGCTCGGTGCGAGCCCTCGAAGAGGACGGCGACACGGCCCGGATGAAGGACGTCGAGCGCACTCGGCTGGAGCTGGGAGCGGAGGAGCTTGGCGACGACGGTGCCGGCGTCGTCGGCCTCGACGACGAGCGTGCGCGCCGCCTTGGGCAGCGGATGGAGCCGGAAGCTCGCACGGGCGATGAGCGCGAGGCGTCCTCGAGATCCGCAGACGAGTCGCGCGAGGTCGTATCCCGCCACGTTCTTGACGACCTTGCCGCCCGCACTCGCGACGGTCCCGTCCGCCAGTACGAGCGTCACGCCAAGCACGAGGTCGCGGGGTGCGCCGAAGCGGTGGCGAAGTGGGCCCGACAGATTCTCTGCGAGCAGTGCCCCGATCGTCGGGTCGCCCGGAGGGTCGAGCGAGAGCCGCTGGCTGCTCGCTCCGAGGACTGCATTCAGCGCAGAGAGTCGAACGCCAGCCTCGACCGTGCACGTGAGATCGCCGGTCTCGTGTTCGAGGATCCGGTCGAGCCCGGCAGTGGTCAGATCGTTCCCGATCCGGAAGCTCTTTCCCTCGGCGTGAGCCGACGCGAGGAGCCCCGACGCCTCCTCGAGGCTAGAGACGCTCGGCAACGCCGATCCTCTCGAGCGCATGAACCCGGTACGGCCCCGGAACCTCGCCGCACAGGCGTGGCGTCGGGATCACCTTGCCGGGGTTGCAGAGCCCGGCGGAATCGAACGCGCGGCGCAGCCGCTCGAACGTCTGCAGGTCGCGCTCCGAGAACATGCGCGGCATCGAGCACGCCTTGTCCATCCCGACTCCGTGCTCACCCGTGAGGGAGCCGCCTGCGTCGAGGCAGGCATCGAGGATGGCCTCGGCTAGCTTCCGCGCAGCATCGGTCTCGCCCGCCTCGGCGTCGTACAGGACGAGCGGGTGGAGGTTGCCGTCGCCGGCGTGGAAGACGTTGCCGACACGGAGCCCGTGGCTCGCCGAGAGCTCCTCGATCCTGCGGAGCACCTCCGGCAGCCGCGTCCTCGGGACGACCCCGTCCTGGACGTAGTAGTCGGTGGCGATCCGTCCCATGGCGGCGAACGCCGACTTCCGGCCCTTCCAGAGGAGCGCGCGATCGGCCTCGGTCGCCGCGGTTCGCAGCTCGAAAGCTCCGGAGTCCTCGCAGATTCGCTCGACCTCGGCGACGTCGTCCTCGACCTGCTCGCTGACGCCGTCGAGCTCGACGAGGAGGACCGCGCCGGCTCCGTCCGGATAACCCGGCGAGACGGCGAGCTCGGCCGCCTCGATCGTGAGGCGGTCCATCATCTCTATCGCCGACGGCAGGATCCCGGCGGCGATGACACCGGATACCGCTACACCGGCGGCGTCCATCGTGTGGAACCCGGCGAGAAGCGTGCGCACGACCTGTGGCGCCCGAACGATGCGAAGCGTGACTTGGGTCACGATCCCGAGCGTCCCTTCGGAGCCGACGACGACTCCGAGCAGATCGGGGCCGTCCGGATCGAGTGCCTTCCCTCCGAGCTCGACCACGTCTCCGCCCGGGAGGACGAGCGTCAGCCCTGTCACGTGGTGCACGCTGAACCCGTACTTGAGGCAATGGGCACCGCCGGAGTTCTCCGCGACGTTGCCTCCGATCGTGCACACCTGCTGGCTCGACGGATCGGGGGCGTAGAAGAAGCCGTCGGCCGCCACGGCGCGCGTGACGTCGAGGTTGGCGACGCCGGGCTCGACGACGATGCGCTGACTGTCCAAATCGACCTCGAGGATCCGGTTCATGCGGGCGAGCGAGACGACGACACCACCGGCGATCGGCGTCGCACCTCCCGAGAGGCCGGTTCCGGCTCCGCGTGCGACGAACGGCACGCGATCGCGGTAGCAGGCCCGTACCACCGTTTGCACTTCCTCGGTCGAGCCGGGGAGGACGACGAGCTCGGGGATCGCGCGGTGCCCTGTGAGCCCGTCGCACTCGTAGACGCGAAGCTGCTCGGGCTCGGTGACGACATGCTCTCGTCCGATCGCCTCCTGCAGCTCGGCAACGAGTGACGCCGAGAGGCCCATGCGTCCACTATAAGGTTGCCCCCGTGTTGCCGATCGACCGTCCCGGAAAGATCGTCTGCGTCGGCCTGAACTACCGCGACCACGCGGAGGAGCAGGGAGTGGAGCTGCCCGCCGAGCCGCTGCTCTTCGCCAAGTGGCCGACGTCACTCATCGGCCCCGGCGAGGCGATCGTCATCCCGCCGATCGTCACGAAGGCCGACTACGAGGCCGAGCTGGGGGTTGTCATCGGCGTGCGCGCGAAGAACGTCTCGAAGGAAAGTGCATTCGAGGCCGTGCGCGGTTACCTGTGCGCGAACGACGTGAGCGCGCGCGATCTCCAGTTCTCCGACGGCCAGTGGACGCGCGGCAAGTCGCCCGACACGTTCTGCCCGGTGGGGCCGATGGTGGCGCGCGACGAGATCTCCGATCCGCACGATCTGCGGATCCGCGCGATCGTGAGCGGAGAGGTGCTCCAGGATTCGACCACGGCGAACCTCATCTTCGGAATCGACGACGTGATCGCGTACGCATCGCAGACCACGACGCTCGAGCCCGGCGATTTGATCCTTACCGGGACGCCGGCCGGCGTCGGGGTGTTCCGCGATCCTCAGCGTTTGCTGCGCCCGGGCGACGACGTAACGATCGAGATCGAGGGAATCGGCTCGCTCACTAACCCTGTCGTCGGAGGGTGATCCAATGAAGCTTGGGCTCCTGACCGCTCCGTTTCCCCGTCGCTCTCTCGAGCAGGTCGCCGCGTGGGCTGCGGGTGAGGGTTTCGAGATGCTCGAGGTCGCGTGCTGGCCCGCCGCGGGCGCCGAGCGTCGTCGGTATGCCGGCACCTCGCACATCGACGTCTCGCGTGTCGATCCGAGCGCTGTACGTGAGGTGCTCGACCGGCACGGCCTCGACATCTCGTCTCTCGCGTATTACCCCAACAACCTGCATCCCGATCCAGCCGAGCGGCGAGCCGCGAACACGCACCTGCGAAAGGTGATCGACGCCGCCGTCAAGCTCGAGGTGCCGATCGTCGGCACATTCGTCGGGCGCGACAAGGCCAAGAACACGCCGGACAACTTCCGCGAGTTCCGCAAGGTCTGGCCGCGCCTCGTCGACTACGCGGAGTCGCGTGGCGTGAAGATCGCGATCGAGAACTGCCCGATGATCTTCTCCTACGACGAGTGGCCGGGCGGGACGAACCTGGCCTCGACCCCGGCGATCTGGGACGAGCTGTTCTCGATCGTGGACAGCCCGGGC
>JAOUHF010000190.1 GCA_029865325.1 Thermoleophilia bacterium | reverse complement strand
GTGCTCCTCAGCGCCTACCTACTCGACCGAGAAGGCCGTGACCAGCAGTGTCGAGCTCCCCCGAGTGGCACCTCGCAGGCTACGCGGCGATCGTCGCATTCGCCTCCGGTTTGTGGCCGGTTTATGAGCGGAGGGGCAGGGATTTGAACCCTGGAGGCGCTTGCACGCCTAACGGTTTTCGAGACCGCCCCGTTCGACCGCTCCGGCACCCCTCCGTGGGGGGTACAGGGTATCCGCGCACTCCGGCGGCCGCGCTTCAGAGGCTCGCTGGGCAGTCCGATATCCTGAGCGTCCGTCCGGAGAAGTGGCCGAGTGGCTGAAGGCGGCGCCCTGCTAAGGCGTTAGGTGGGGAAATCCCTGCCTCGAGGGTTCGAATCCCTCCTTCTCCGCTGATCAAACTGCTGCTTCGAGCTTCGTCTCGAGATCGCGGAGCGCATTGAAGATCGCCTCCGAGAAGGTCGGATAGGGCTGGATGGTGTCGAGCAACACATCGATAGGTACCTCTGCACGCACAGCGAGCGTGAGCTGGCCGAGCCACTCCCCAGCCTCGGGTCCCACTGCGACGGCACCCACGAGGACACGGCGCCCCGGGTCGGCGGCGAGCTTGACGAAGCCTGGTCGCCGCGGGCGCTCGTAGGTGGAGAGCCGGCCGCCGGTGATCTCGTATCTCGCGGTCACGATGCCGTCGCCGTCCATGACCCCAACCGTCGCTACCTGCGGATCGGTGAAGACCGCCGCCGGAATAGCGCGGTAGTCGGCGACGACGTCTCGCCCGGCGATGTTCGCCGCGGCGACGCGCGCCTGGTACTTCCCGACATGGGTGAGAAGGGCGACGCCCGCGGCATCGCCGATCGCCCAGACGCCGTCGCCCGCGCGCATTCGGTCGTCCACCTCAATACCTCGCGGAGTGATCGCGAGTCCGAGGCCCTCGACTCCCCAGCCGTCAAGGTTCGTCCGACGGCCCGTCGCAACGAGAAGCTGCTCGGCCTCGATCGGCCGACTGGCAGACAGGTGCAGTCGGAGTCCTGCGCTCGTTGCCTCGACGCGCAGGGCTCGAACGCCCGCCCGTATGGCGATTCCCTCTTGCTCGAACCTCTCGGCGAGCAGCGCGCCCGCATCGGGGTCGAGCCTCGCAAGGATTCGGTCGTTGTGCTCGACCACGGTCACCCGTGCGCCCATGCGATGGAAGAACTGCGCGAGCTCTACCCCGACGGGGCCACCACCGAGCACGACCAAGCTCTTCGGGATGTGTTCCGTCCAGACTGCGTCACGGTTCGTCCAGTAGGCCACGTCCTCGAGCCCCTCGACCGAAGGTACGGCAGGCGACGAGCCGGTCGCGATCACCAGGTGCGAGCACTCGATCTCTCGCTCGCCGACGGAGACGAGGCCAGGTCGCACGACTCGGGCCTCGCCACGGACCAGCTCCGCGTCCTGATCGGCGATCCAGCCGGCGTGCCACGCGTCGTCACGCCCGTCGGTCACCTGGTCGCGCCACCAGAGGACCCGCTCGACGTCGAGCTCGCCAGTAACCGCCCCCGCGGCCCCCGGCGCGAGCCGCGCCGCCGCAAGCGCTTCGGTCGGTCGCAGGAGCGTCTTGGTGGGAAGACAGGCGTAGTAGGAGCACTCCCCGCCGGCGAGGTCGCGCTCGACGACAACGATCTCGACGTTCGGATCGAGGCGGCGAAGGGCTCCCACGAAGTGCTCGCCGCTCGAGCCGGCGCCGAGCACCACGACACGACCTGGCTTCGTCATCGCTTCCCCATTCTCGACGTAGAAACGGGGTCAGGCGCGTGGGGTCTGACCCCAACGGAAACAAGCGGAGAGGGCGGGATTTGAACCCGCGACGCACCTTTCAGCACGTACGCGATTTCCAGTCGCGCTCCTTAGGCCGCTCGGACACCTCTCCAAGGGGCCACAGCCTAGCGGCGGTGGATCGAGCGTTAGCTGCCCGCGACCGATGACACGTACGCAGCGACGTCTTGGATCTGCTGCTCAGTCAGCTGCCCCTTGAACGACGGCATGACGCCTTGACCGTTCGTCACCCGTTCGACAGCTTTGTCAGAGGACGGTTTCGTTGCGTCGAGATTCGGACCCACGGATCCTGAGGCTTCAGCGTCGGCCAGCGTGTGGCACCCGGTGCAACCCGCCGAGGACAGGAACACCACCTTGCCTGCGACCGCGTCGCCAACCGCCTCCGTCGACTCGGTCTCAGTTTCCGTCGTCTCCGTTCCTGTCGTCTCCGTCGGGGCCGACTCGGTGGCTGTCGTCTCCGTCG
>JAOUHF010000189.1 GCA_029865325.1 Thermoleophilia bacterium | reverse complement strand
GCGATCCCGTCCCGTTCCAGCAACGGCGCAATCAGCTCGTGGAACCCCATCGAGACGACGAGCGGGTCGTGACGATCGACGAGCTCTCGGAAGCCCGGACGGAGCGCAACGGTGCCGACGAGAAGAGAGACGACGTCGTCGAGCGGCGCCGAGATGGTCGCCATCTCCACGGCGATCACCTCCTGGAGGGTCAGCCGGCGCCCGATCTCCTCCTCCATCGCGCGGAAGACGCCGACGTCGCCGAACTGCTCGATCGCGACGTGCAGGGTATCGACGTCTGTGACCGTTCCATCCCAGTCGACGACGAGCTGCACCTCAGGCACCCACGACTTGCTCTAGCACGCCGATGACCGGTAGTTCGAGCTCGACAAGGCTTCCCGAAGCGATCCCGTCGACTGTGCCCAGCGAGGGGCCTACGAGTAGATCCCCCGGATACAGACGAGTCCGATTCGCTGCGAGATCGCGCGCCGCCTCCCACTCGAAGTCGTCGAAGCTACCGCGGGCTCGCTCGACTCCGTCGATGCGCACGATCGCTTCGAGCCGAGCGGGGTCGAGCTCGTCCCGCGTTACCACGACGGGGCCGAGACCCAGAGCGAAGTCTCGATCCTTGGGAGGCACGCGCGTAGGATCGCGCCACTCGGCAAGAGCGGTGAAACCGGCGAGAGCTCCGTCCGCTCCGATCACGCCCGCAAGCCTCGGAACGAGCACCAATCCGCCCTGTACCAGGCTGCCACCTGGCGCCACCTGGGCGCCGGGGCGGACGATGGCCGCTGGGTTGGCGAAAGCGAACGTCTCCTGATCGTCGAAGATGCGAACTGCAGGCGGGTGCAGGACAGGAGCGAGAAGACGAACTCCAGCGAGTTGATACACCGCGTGCTCGCGCGCGGAGCCGCCCCCCGTGAAGAGCGACTGCAGCGTTTGCGCTGCCAACTGGATCACGGAGTCGCCATCGATCCGGCCGACCCACCCCCGCTCCATCGGATGGTCGAGGGGGTGGAACATGCACAGCCGCATCTCTAAGGCTCCGTGTGTACGACGACGTCGGCGATGGCAGGAACAGCGCGGCGGATTCGCTCCTCGACGGCGCTCGCACGGCTGTGCGCGTCGGCCAGCGAGCCTTCGCTCCCGAGCCCGAGGGTGAGAAAGGCGACGATCCCTTCGTCGGTGCGGACGAAGCGAAGGTCTCGCGGGGCGGTGCCAGTTTCGTCGATGACGGCGAGCTCGACCGCAGCGGCATCGACGGCGATCTCCTCGGCTGCTACCGCCTCCTTCAGCGGCTCGAGGTGCGTCTGTACCGATCCGACCTCGCGAACCTCGGAAAGAATCGCTTTCTCGACCTCCTCGGCGATCGCGTGCGCATGATCGAGCGAGAACTCGCCAGGAAGCTTCACGTGAAGAGACACCTCGAGCCGGTCACCGACCTCGAGCACCTGCAGGTTGTGGATCTCGCGCACCTGCGCAACCGTCAGGGCCGCAGCGAGTGTTCGCTCCCGCACGCTCGAGCCAGGCGCGCCGGGCTCGACGTGAACGACGACGTCGATCCCCGGGACGGCCTCACGGAGCGCATCCTCGACCCGATCGGCGGCGGTGTGCCCCTGGCCAACCGCAGCGCCTGGGGGCACGCCGATGACGGCATCGGCGAAGTGCTCTCCCCCAGAACGTCGAAGCCGGAGCCGCCGCAACTCCACCGGTGGCTCCAGCCCGGCGATTGCGCGACGGGCGGTGCGGGTCGCTTCGTCGGGCGACCGGTCCATGAGCGCGTCGATGTTGCGCTGCGCGAGTCGTACCGCGGCAGCGACCACAAGCACCGAGACGAAAAGGGCGGCGATGGAGTCGCCTGCAGGAAAACCGAGTGCGACGACGCTAAGGCCGGCGAGGACGGCAAGCGTGCCGGCGAGATCGCTTCCAAAGTGGAGCGCGTTCGAGAGGAGCGCGTCGCTGTGATAGCGCCGCGCGCCGCGCAGGGACACGATCGTCCGTGACGCATCGATCGCAATTACGAGAGCGACCGCTGCGAACGTCCACCACGTCGCCTCGACCTCGAACTCGACGACACCTGCGAGCCGGGCGATGGCCGCCGCCGCGATGAAGATGCTCACGGCAACGAGGAAGGCGGACTCCGCGAGCGCGGCGAGGTTCTGCGCCTTCCCGTGCCCGTACGGGTGCCCGCGGTCGGCGGGACGGACGGCCACCGACACGGCGAAGAACGTGAGCAGCGCCGCCGCGAGGTCGGTTCCCGAGTGCGCGGCCTCGGCGAGCAGGCCCAGGCTCGAGCTCGCGAGGCCGGCGACGAGCTTGATCACGATA
>JAOUHF010000109.1 GCA_029865325.1 Thermoleophilia bacterium | reverse complement strand
GCAGCCTTTGGCCCCATAGGGCCCTGGCCCGTCCCCGTTCTCGACGATGATGCAATGCATCTCTTCGGGAAGATCCTCGAACGTCGGTACGCGGTAGTCGAGCAGCGTCTCGTTCATCAGCAGTCCGTCCTCGTAGACCATCTCCTCGTAGAGCGCGTTGCCGAGTCCCTGCAACGTTCCGCCTTCGTCCTGGCGCTCGACGAGCTGCGGGTTGATCGCGCGCCCGACGTCGGCCACGGTTGCGGTCTTCACGACTCGCACCCGCCCGGTGTCCTCGTCGATCGCGACCTCGGCCGCACCGACGCAGACCTCCCAGAAGACCGGCCCCTCCGCGTACGAGCCCGAGCCCTCGGGAGCCACCTCGCCGCGCCCGATAAGCTCGCCGCCGGCGAGGCCGAAGTGGCGGACGAAGAGCTCTGGGTACGAGTCGGACTCGACGTCCTCGGGGCCGGCGATCTCGGTCAGTTGCTGGCGAACCTGCTCCGCCGCGCGCTTGACGGCGAGCCCCGCCAGCGTGGTCGAACGACTGGCACCGGTCGAGCGGTCGTAGGGAGTAAAGCGCGTATCGGTGCCGCGCACGGTCACGCGCTCGACCGGCAGCCGGAGCTCCTCGGCCGCGATCTGGGCCAAGACCGTGCGCGCGCCCTGGCCGACCTCGGTGGTGCCGACGAGCACGACGGCGTTGCCGTCTGCCTCCATGCGCACGATCGCGCTGGAGACGGGGTGGGCTCCGGCAGCGAGCAGGCCCACCGCTAACCCTCGACCTGTTCCTTTCGGTTTGTCCGTACCCCAGCCGACCGCCTCCGCCACGCGCTCGACGTCGCCGATCAGGTCGGCGTCGAGCGGCTTGCCGCCGGCCCGCAGCTCCTCTCCGGGCGTGCAGAGGTTCATGCGCCGGACTTCGAGTGGGTCGAGCCCGGCGCGGCGGGCCAGCTCGTCGACTTGCAGCTCCCCGATCCACTGCAGGTGTGTCGCGCCGAAGGCGCGGTACGAGCCGGCGGGAGCGGTGTTCGTGTAGACGCAGGCGGCGTCCACGCGATAGGCGCTCCAGCGGTACGGCCCAGGAGCGGCGTCGCCGGCAGTGGCCGTGACGCGCGGGCCGTTGTCGGCGTAGGCGCCGGTATCGAACCAGCACTCGACCTCGCGGCCGAGCAGCCTGCCCTCGCGGTTGAGCGCAGTGCGCATGTGGCAGTGCATGCCGTGGCGGCGCGTGGTCACCATCGATTCCGCAACCCGGTTCTGGATGCGTACCGGCCGGCCCGCCTTGCGCGCGAGTGCAACCGCGATCGGCTCCATCTTCGTATACGACTTGGAGCCGAAGCCGCCGCCGAGATAGGGAACCACGACGCGGACGTCCGAGATCGGCACCTGGAAGAGCGCGGCGATCTCAGCTCGGACGAGGAAGGGGTGCTGGCAAGAGGCCCAGAGCGTGATCTCGCGTTCCTCGACCTGCGCGACGACGGTGTGCGTCTCCATCGCGTACTGGTAGACGGCGGGGAAGTCGTACTCACCCTCGACGACGAAATCGGCGTGCGCGAAGACAGCCTCGATCTCGCCGCGATCGATGCGATAGCGGTAACAGACGTTGCCCTCGGCCGGTGCCAGCTCGCCGAGTCCGTGGAAGAGCCCTGGGCGCAGAGGACCCTCATTGACGGTTGGTGCGCCCGGCGCAAGCGCCTGCTCGATCGTCCCGACGACGCTTAGCTCCTCGTAGTCGACCACGATGCGTTCGAGGGCCGCTCCCGCCGTAGCCTCGTTCTCTGCTGCAACTGCGGCGACGGGCTCGCCTGCGAATCGCACGCGGTCGATCGCCACGATCGGTCGGTCGCGAATGGCGTGACCCCAATACGGATCGAGGTCGGCGAGGTCGGCCGCCGTCAGGACGCATACGACCCCTGGCATCTTCTCCGCAGCGCGCGTATCGATGGACGTGATTCGCGCGTGGGGGTGAGGGGAGCGCAGGACCTTCCCGTGCAGCATGCGTGGCACGAGGATGTCACCGGCGAACTGCGCCTTGCCACGCAGCTTCTCGTCCGCATCGCGGCGGGGAACCGATCGCCCGACCGCCCCTGCGCCGACCTGCACTTCCTCGACTCGGTTCACGTCGTGACCCCTGCCAGTTCGCAGACAGCTTCGAGGATCCCGCGATAGCCCGTGCAGCGGCACAGGTTGCCCGCGAGACTCCGCTTGACCTCCTCGGCGCTCGTCAGCTCGCCCGTCTTCAGGAGCGCGTCCACCGTGAGCAGCATGCCGGGCGTGCAGAAGCCACATTGAAGCGCGGCGTGGCGCGTGAAGGCGTCCTCCAGCCGTTCGAACCCGGTTCGCTCGGCCAGCCCCTCGACGGTCAGCACCTCCCGGCCCTCGGCGTCAGCCGCCAGGAAGCAGCAGGACGAGACCGGTCGTCCGTCCACCAGCACGGTGCACGCCCCGCAGGCCTGCACGTCGCAGGAGCGCTTCGCGCCCGTCAGCCCCAGCTGATCGCGGAGGAAATCGAGCAACAGCTCCTGTGGCTCGATGTCCCGTGCTACTGGACCGCCGTTGACCTGAACCTCGAGTCTCATGCCGGGGGCATGCCCTCGTCGGCTCCCGCGCGCCGCGCCCGGCGGATCCATGCGGCCCAGTACTCGTCGAGGAAGCGCTCTTGGTACTTGTCGGCGAACATGCTCTGGGCGAGCTCCTTTGGAATCGGGCGAAGCTCACCAAGCGTCGAGGCGATCGCCTGGAGACGGATCGCTCGTTCCAGGGTGATCGCGCTCAGAACGACCCAGCGGACGTCCTTGTCGGCGACGACGACGCCATGGTTGCGCAGGATGACCGCGCGGCGTGCACCGAGCGCCGTCGCCACGGCGCGTCCCTGCTCGCGTTCCGTGATCAGCTCGGGAGTCTCTTCGAAGAAGGAGATACCGTCGGCGAAGAGGACTGAGTCGTGTGTGAGCAGCTCGAGGTGCGCCTTCGTCGCCCCGAATGCGGTTGCGTAGGGAGGATGGCCGTGCACGACCGCTCCCACGTCCGGCCGGTGCGCATAGACCTCGGTGTGGAGGACGGTTTCCAGGTGCAGGTCCGCAGTCGGGTCGTGGAGATCGACGACGTCGTCCGGCTCGACCTCGTCCAGTGCCACGCCCTTACGCTTGATGTAGACGGTCTCGCTTCCGCCGGGGCGGGCACTCACGTGGCCCAAGGTTAGGTCCGCATATCCCTCCAGGGCGAGTATGCGGCACGCCCAGGCGACTTGCTCCCGAACGGACTGCGCCGTGAGCTCCATTCACCGGCGTTCGGTCGGCGGATAGTCGGGGTGGGGGAAGCCGAAGACCATGATCACGTCTTCCTCGCCGGTGTTCGCGACGGCGTGCCAGATGCCGGCGGGTATGTGCATGGCATCTCCCTCGCAGAACGGAACCGCGCCGTCGTCGAGCCGGATCTCCCCGGTGCCGGAGACAACGTACGCGACCTCCTCGGTCTCGTGGCAGACCGGCGTCAGCTCCGTGCCTGGTGTGAAGACCGAGTAACCGAGCGAGCTCTGTCCACCCTTGGCGAGCATGCGCGACCAGCTGCCGAGGGGCAGCTCGATGGGCTCTACTTCGGTGAGGTTGACGATGTTTACGGAAGGACCCATTCGCCGTCCTTGAGGATGTACGTGCCGTCGTCCTCGATCCACATCGTCGCGTTCAGGAAGACGCCGTCGAGGTGGAGCGAGCAGACGTTCTGGCCGCCCGGATACGCGTTGTGGTTGTCGCCGAGCGCGATGTGGACCGTGCCGATTCGGCCCTTCTCCGACGGAGAGCCGAACGGGGCCTTCTCGCTCGTGCCGAAGGCGAACTCGCCGGCGACTTCGACGTTCTCGACGCCCTCGATGGCGTGGCGCAACCGCTCGGCCTCCTCGCCACCCTCGATCTTGACGCAGCGACCGCCCTCGAACGTCCAGTGGATCGGCTCCTTCACCTGTCCGGGAAGGCCGATGCCGAGCATGACCCCGTCGACTATGGCGGTGCCGTGCGTGAAGTCCTCGACGGCCGCGAACGCGACCTCGGCCCACAGCGGCACGGGGCCCATCATCTGCCCGCGCTTCTTGATCGGCGTGACCTCGAGCGCGGGGCGTCCTTCGATGGAAACGGTGAAATCCGTGCCGATCGGGGTGGTGACGCGCACGCGCGTCTTTCCCTCCAGGGCGGCGATCGCGTCCTTCGCCCGCTGCGTCGCCTTGTGAATGTCGTCCACCGTCAGGTCCCACGTGCCCATGCCCTCCTCGACCGAGGCGATCTTCCCGTTCGCGGCACACGTCTCCTTGACGGCGTTGACGTGCGCGAACCGGTTCGCCCACTCGAGGTTCGTGACGATGATCACCTCGTCCGAGCCCACCATGGCCTGATGCAGGTTGCGTGGGGGCGCCATCGGGAAGCGGACGTTGGCACGACCTCGCCGCACCTGTGTCTCGTTGTTCATCACCACGGGCCACGCGCCACGGTCGACGACGACCTCTGCGATAGCGGCGGCCTGGGATGCGTGGTCGTCGTCGCAGATGATCGTGACGACGTCGTCCGTCTCGACGGACATGCAGACGTCGACGACGAGCGCCGCGTCCTTCAGCAAGCTGTCGGTCTCCATTACGGTTGCCATCTCATCTCACTCCCTCTCGCTCTGCGGTGAACAGTGGCAGCACCTCGCTCGCGAACCGCTCCACCTGGCCGAACTGGTCGATCGCCCCGAAGCGGCAGATGAAGTGGCTGACGCCGGCTGCCGCGAAGGTCCGGATCCAGTCGGCGATCTGCTCGGGTGTGCCGACCGGACCCCAGTTCGACAAGTCCATCGCCTGCGAAAGCTCGGGGTAGTACTGCGAGATGTAGTCGCCGAAGACGGTCCGAGCCTCCTCCTCCGAGTCCCCGATGTTCATCGTCACCTGGTACGAGACGACGAGTCGGGAGAAGTCCGTGCCGGCGGCGTCGGCGGCCTGCTCGATCCAACCGAGCTGCTCGACCAGCTCGTCGGGATGCTGAGCCCGGCAGCAGGTCATCCACCCGTCGCCGTAGAGCACGATGCGGCGACAGGCTGCTTCCAACCGGCGGCGCATAACGTCGGGCTCCGCAGCGCCCGTCAGGCGCGGGTTGGAGACGATCCACATCGGAGGCGGCTTTTGGAGCGGAGCGAGCGGCGCCATCTCGGTGCCCGAGTAGAAGCTGATGTCGTCGTAGTCGTAGTAACGCCCGTGGAAGGTGACCGAGCCCTTCGTCCACAGCTCGCGCAGCACGGCCAGGCCCTCCTCGAAGACGGACGCGCGGCGCTTGAAGTCGAGACCGAGCGCCTCGAACTCGCGGCGCACCCCGTCCTCGGGATTGCCCGCGCCGGCGCCGAGGATCGTACGGCCGCCGGAGAGTTGGTCGAGCGTCGCCCATTCGAGCGCGAGATAGAGCGGGTTGCGCGTCGACGTGACCATGCACGCCGTGCCGAGCTTCACGCGCGACGTGCGCTGCGAGATCGCCGAAAGCAGCGCGATCGGCTCGTATCGCGGCTTCGAGAAGAGGCTGTCTCCGACCCAGACCGAGTCGAAGCCTGCCGACTCGACCACCTCGGAGAGGTCGAGCAGCATCTTGAGGTCGTAGTCGGGCGCGATGAGAGGCTCGCGGTTGTTGAGGTTGACACCGAATTCGAGCTTGGCGCTCATCTCGACCTCCCGTTCGTTGCGAGTTCGTGATCCTCGACGAAGAGCTGGATCTGGGGCACCCGGATGTGCTCGGAGGCGAGGTGCACCGCGCGCTCGACGTCCCTCTCCTTGGCGGCCGACAATATCGCCCTGTGCTCGGCGATCGACCGCCGGAGATCGCCGCGCAGCTCGAGGGAACGCAGGCGATGCCGGTCGATCTGGCCGCGCAGCTGCCGGTAGAGCCCAGCCAGCATGCTGTTGGCGGCGACCTCGAAGAAGCGCTGGTGGAACTCGGTGTTCGCCTCGAAGAAACCCTGCACGTCACCGATGTCAGCCCGCGTCGCCATCTCTCCGATCAGGCGCTCCATCTCGGCCAGGTCCTCGGGCATGAGCTTCGGAACCGCCAACCGCACCGCCATCATCTCGAGCGCCTCGCGGACTTGGTACGCCTCGATGAACTCCTCGCTCGAGAGTGCGCGAACGACAGCGCCCCTCCGCGGGCGAATGGTGACGAGCCCCTCCGTTGCGAGCCTCCCTAGCGCCTCGCGGATCGGGCCGCGGCTGACGCCGAACGACGCTGCGAGAGTGACCTCGTGGAGCTCGGCGCCAGGCGTCAGGGCTCCGGAGATGATCTCGTCACGGAGCTGGTCGTGTACCCGCTGCCAGAGCGTGCGGTGGTCGAGAACGACTCGCCCCGGTGTCGGCTGCGACTCGACTTTCGCGTTGGTTGACGTTTGCATCGAGCCTTGGAGAGGGTTATAAACGCTCCGTTGAGTGTCAACGGTCGACAGCCGACCCTAACACCGCCGCCCGATCCCGGCAACCGGCAACCAGCGACGGAACCGGCGTGATCTTCGACGCTCATATGCACGTGGGCGACTTCGGCCCGATGTTCAACGTGTCGCTCGACCGCGACGGGCTGGCTGCGTTGATCGACGAGCACGGGTACGAGGGATGCTGCGTCTTTCACCCCGACAACGAGCTCGTCCGCACAGTCATAGAGTCGATCCCCGAGGCGTACGGCCTCGTGTGGGGGAATCCCCGGCTCCCCGGATACGTCGAAGAGGTCGAGCGCTTGCTCGACCACCCGAAGTTCCTGGGCCTGAAGCTCCATCCGCTGATCGATGGCTACCACCCGAACGACCCGGCCGTGCATCCACTCATGGAGCTGCTCCTCGAGCGCGGCGGGCTTCCGGTGCTCCTTCACTCCGGACATCCGATCTTCACGCTGCCCTGGTCGATCGAGGAGCTCGCGGTCGCCTACCCGGGAGTGAAGGTGATCATGGGGCACATGGGCCACGGGAACGTGGTCTACATCAACGCCTCGATCGACATCGCGGCGCGGCGTCCGAACGTCTACCTGGAGACCTCGGGCATGCCCATGCACACGAAGATCAAGGAAGCGGTCGACCGGATCGGCGTCGAGCGCGTGCTCTATGGCTCGGACGCTCCTTTCCACCACCCTGCGGTCGAGATCCTGCGCGTGCAGGTGGCCGGGCTCAGGCCCGAGGAACTGCAGCGGGTCCTGAGCGGAAACAGTCGCGCGCTCTTCCTCGGCCAGAAGGGTGTCAGCGACGAGGAAGTGGCGAGCGCACGAGCGGTGCGATAATCGCGGACTGACAGTCACAACGAGAAAGAGGAGGAGAGATGGGTAGACGTCTTTGGACGAGTGGGTTGGCTGGCTTCGTGCTCGTGGCGGTCGCCGCGCTCGTGGTCGTAGCCGGCGGAGCGGCCAGTGCCAACAAGGTGACGAAGGTCGGGTTCGCCTCGCCTGAGAAGCCGAACG
>JAOUHF010000108.1 GCA_029865325.1 Thermoleophilia bacterium | reverse complement strand
GCGACGGACGATTCCGAATTCCGACGCGGCCACCCTTCGCCGCATCCGGATCCGGACGAGTGTGGTTCGCGTCGCGCTCGGCGCGCTCGTTTGTGCGCTCGCGGCCGGTGCGTTCCTCTCCGCTCGAGACCTCGAGCCGCGGGCGAGCGAGCTCCTTCCGGGAGGAAGGAGTGGTGTCCTCGTCATCGACCTCTCGCTCAGCATCGTGAACGATGACTACGCGGACGTACACGCGGTGCTCGAGCGCCTCATCAAGTCCGGCAATCCGATGGGGCTCGTTGTGTTCTCGGATGTCGCGTACGAGCTGTTGCCGCCCCGCTCGCCGTCGAACGAGCTCCGCCCGCTGCTTCGCTACTTCACGCCCCGCGGGGGCCGACTGCCTCCGAATCCGTGGACTCCGAACTTCCAAGCCGGGACACGGATTTCCGCAGCCCTCGACCTTGCCTACGGGATGCTCCGTCGCGATCGCGTCTCTCCGTCCTCGATCGTGCTGGTCAGCGATCTCGAGACTGCACCGGCGGACTACACGGGCCTCGGCAAGATCCTGCGCCGGCTGCGCAGCTCGTCCGCCTCCGTGCGCGTGGTGGCGCTCTCTCCGTCGAGTGACGCACTTACGTTCTTCGGCGGGATTCTCGGGGAGCAGGTGTTCGTCGACCCGGTGGAGCCGAACACCGGCGAGCTGCGACCGCTCGAGGTGTCGCTGCGCGGCGAGACTCCACTCGCTCTGCTCGTCGCGAGCGGTCTCGTCCTGTTCGCGCTTGCTGCCTACGAAGGCTTCGCAGGACGGCTCGCGTTGCCTGCGGGCTCGGGCTGGAGAGGAACGTGAAGAAGCACGCCCTGACCGTCGCCGCCGTCGCCGCTTGCCTCGTCGCCGGAGTCGCGTCCCTTCTGCTCGCGCTGGATGTCGCGACGACGAGGGCGGCGCTGCCACGCGACGACGTTCGCTACCGGGCCGCGCCGAACGAGACGTTGTGGACGCCGAGGGAGATCGTCCCGGGCGACCTTGCCGAGAGGCTGCTGGGCGTCAGTGACGACATCCTCTATCGACGAGCGGTCCGCTCGGTGCGCCTCAGTCATCCGGAGACGCCCGGGTTCTCCGACCCGACCTACGTCGTGCACCGAAGCGACGCCACCGCCTGGCTGACCGACGTCGTGCAGCACGACGGAGACGTTGAGCGGCGATCCGCAGCGGCGAACCTGCTCGGAGTCCTCAGCTTCGCAGATGCGATCGCCGACTACACGAACCGGACAAAACTGCTCGAAGGCTCCGCCGGGCGGTTTCGTCAGGCGATCGCGTTCGACCCCGAAAACGCCGAGGCGAAGTACAACCTCGAGCTGACCCTCGCCCGCTCACGCGGCCTCGAGCTGAGCGAGTCAGGGGGTGGCGCCAACCCGTCCCCGGGCGGCAAGGGCTCCAAAGGTGCCGGAGCCGGAGAAGCCGGCAGCGGCTACTAGCGGCGGACGCGAGGGATGGACTTCAGCTTCTTAACTCCTGCCGCGGGGCTCGTGGCGCTCCTTGTGCTCGTTCCACTGGCGGCGTTTCTTCGCAGCCGCCGGACGGGGCGCAGGATCAGGAGTGGGCTCGGGCTCTCCGAGCCTCGGCGCCGCTATTACCTCCTTCCGGCCGCGGCGCTCGGAGCCACGGCGGGCTGCCTCGGGATCGCGGCCATGCAGCCCGTCGTGTCGGTCGACGAGACGCGCCGCGTGCGCACCGATACGGAGGTGTTCGTCGTCCTCGACATCAGTCGCTCGATGCTCGCGAGTACGGTTCCGGACTCGCCGTCGCGCCTCGAACGGGCGAAAGCGGACGCGATCTCCTTGCGAACGACGATTCCCACAGTGCCCGTGGGCGTCGCCTCCGTCACGGACCGGACGCTCCCCCACCTGTTCCCGTCCGGTGACGAGGACGTGTTCAGGGCCACGCTGCAGAAGGTGATCGGAATCGAGCGCCCACCTCCGGTGCACTCGCTCTTGAGGAGGGTTACGACCCTCGAGTCGCTCTCGGCCGTGGCGACGCAGGAGTTCTTCTCACCGTCGGCCCGGCGCCGCGTCCTCGTCGTCTTCACGGACGGCGAGACCCTGCCCGGGGCTCGCGCCCGGCTCGAGCCACTGTTCCGGCGCCCGCCGGGGATCACGACCGTCTTCGTCCACGTCTGGGGACGGGACGAGCGCGTCTACCGTGGCCGCACGCCAGAGCCCGGATATCGAGCCGACCCCAGCTCCCGAGCGTCACTCGAGCGGCTCGCGGCCGAGATCGGCGGCGAGGTGTTCTCCGAAGGTGAGCTCGGGAAGGCGGAGCAACGTGTCCCAGAGCTCGTCGGACGAGGGCCGGCAGTCGTCAAGGGGGAGAAGCGACGGGACGTGCCGCTTGCGCCGATCCTGGCTGCCGCCGCCTTCCTTCCTCTCGCGCTTCTCCTCTGGCGCCGCGATCGTTGAGGCCGTTAGTCGATCAGGCGATCGACGTGGGACTCCACTGCTTCCGGGAACCCGTTCTCGTCCATGTAGGAGATCGCACGACTCGTGATCCAGACGAGGGCTGAGGCGCTCACCGCTTCCAGAGCGTCGCGCACGGCGGCATCGCCGTGCAGGATGCCTCCACCGACGCCAGCCCGGGCGCGCCGAAGGCGGCAGAGCGCCAGTGCCGCCACGTCGGCGTCGTTCCCGATGGTCTCGTACCACTGGACGCCGACTGCGCGCTCGACCAGCGGGCCGAGCTCGTTCGTGAGCTGCGCGGCATCCTCCACGGCGACGAATTGGGTCGGGTCTGGACGATGATCTCGAGATCGCGGAATCGGCACGCTGTTCTTCTCCCTTCTAACGAATTCGCCATCGGAACGTCACACAGTATGATCCTGCACCTTGACCGCCACCGCCACACGGTTTCCGGCGACACGACCGCGGTGCAGCGTTGCTGCACGAGTCGGGAGTCGGGTCTTCCGGTCGCCGCGTAGTGGTGTGGCCAATACCCCGCAGGACAAATTTCGGATGGAGGGATTACATGCGTAAACGTTCGATGTTGGTCGTAGCGGGTGCAGTTGCACTCGTTGCGAGCCTTATCGTCGGGCCCGCCGCGACAGCAAAGTCTGAGCGGCAAGCGGCCGGGACGGTGGTCATCGGTCACGACCAGGAGCCGGTGACGCTCAACAACCTCATCACCGAGGGGAACGCGTATACGACGTCCTTGGTGACCAACGTGGTCCTTGCTGGCGGGTCGATCTACAACCAGAACGCGAAGCTCGTCCCGTACCTCTTCAACGGACCGGCCAAGCTTGTCAAGTCCAACCCGCTGACCGTTTCGTTCGCCTACAAGGCCAACGCCGCGTGGAGCGACGGCAGGCAGGTCACGGGAGCCGATTTCCTCGCGACGTACCGGACGATCATGAACCCGAACTGGGACATCACGTCGCGTGAGGGTTGGGAGGACATCGCGAGCGTCAAGGTGAAGGGCAAGAACGTCACCGTCACCTTCAAGAAGGGCAAGTCGTACGCGGCGTGGGACGCTCTCGTTGCCTCCAGCCCGTATCCGGCTCACAAGATGGCCGGTAAGAACTTCAACGATCTCTACCGCGAGTCGCTCGACGTCTCCAGCGGTCCGTTCAAGTTCTCGAGCTGGCAGAAGGGCACCCAGCTCGTTCTCGTCAAGAACACCGCCTTCAAGGCAGGCAAGCCGGCGAAGGTCGACCGCGTCGTCTTCAGGTACATCCCGTCGACGCCTTCGCTCTTCCAGGCCCTGCAGTCGGGCGAGATCCAGGTGACGGAGCCGCAGCCGCAGCTCCAGATCGTGGACATCCGCAAGAACTCGAAGTTCAATGTTCAGTCCGGCCCGGGCTACTTCTACGAGCATATGGACATTCAGTTCGGCCCCAAGGGGCACCCTGCCCTGAAGCAGAGGTACGTCCGGCAGGCGCTCATCACCGGCATCAACAGGGCACAGATCCGGCAGGCGCTCTACGTCACGCCGGGGCTCGTTGCGTCGGCGAAGAGCCTGCCCGTTCTGCAGAGCCTTATCTTCAAGCCGTTCGAGGAGCCGTACCAGCCGAACTGGGCGAAGTTCGGGTTCAACCAGCAGAAGGCGATCAACATCCTCAAGGGCAAGGGCTGCACTGGCGGTCCAGCCAAGCCGACTGCGAACAACAGCGATATCTGGTCCTGTCCCGGCGTCGGGAAGCTCAGCTTCCGCTTCACGACGACGAGCGGCAACCAGCTGCGTGCTCTCACCTTCGAGGTCGCCCAGAAGCAGCTCAAGAGCGTCGGTATCGAGCTCGTTCCGCGGTTCGGTCCGGCGGGCACGGTCTTCGGACAAGTTCTCCCGTCCGGGGACTGGGACATCTTCATGTTCACGTGGCTCGGTGGCCCCACCAGCTCGGCGACGAGCTTCGGCCTGTACGGCTGCGGTGGCGACCAGAACTACATGAACTACTGCAACAAGAAGGCGTCCGACATGTACAAGACGGCCCAGTTCACGCCGGATCCCGTCAAGCGGGCGCAGATCCTGAACCAGGCCGAGAAGATCATGGTGAACGATGTCCCGTCGGTTCCGATGTACGTCCGACCGGGCTTCCTCATCAACTCGACCGGCGTCAAGGGCCCGGTCCTGAATCCGACTCAGCAGGGCTCGACCTGGAACGCGGAGCTCTGGAGCACTAGCAACTAGAAAGCACAGGCCATTCGTCAGCACGACCCGAAGTCCCGCCCTCGCCACTCGGCGAGGGCGGGACTTCGTTCTAGGATCTGGAGACCGGAATGCTGATCTACATCGTTCGCAGATTGCTCTACAGCGTCGTCGTGCTCATCGCGGCGAGCTTCATCATCTTCAGCTTCGTCTCGCTCTCGAACGACCCGCTGGCATTCCTGAAGATGCAGCCGAACGCTTCGGAGCAGACGATCGAGAACATCACGAAGCGAAAGCACCTGGACCAGTCGATTCCGGTGCAATACGTGTATTGGGCGAAGGACGCGATCACGAACCAGTTCGGCACGACCACGATAGGCAACCGGCCGATCCTTCCCGACCTCACTCGGGTGATGGGCCACACCCTGCAGCTGGTCATCGCTGCGGAGATCCTCGCCATCCTCGTTGCCGTCATCATCGGCGTCTACTCGGCGCTACGTCAGTACAGCATGTTCGACTACACGGCCACGACGTTCAGCTTCGTCGGCCTCGCAACGCCTGTCTTTTGGCTCGCGCTCATGCTGCAGGTGCTGTTCGTCAACATCTACCTCTGGTTCGACGTCCGGATCTTCTACACCGCTAGTCTGAGCGGAGTCGACCCGGGGAGCGGTCTTCACTTCGTGCTCGACCGCGCACAGCATCTCGGACTGCCGATCATCGTCCTCATGGCGGCGAGCGTCGCGACCTACTCGCGCTACATGCGCGCCTCGATGCTCGAGGTCGTCAACTCGGACTACGTCCGCACGGCGCGCGCCAAAGGTGTGTCGGAGCGGGGAGTGACGATGCGGCACGCGTTCCGCAACGCTCTCATCCCCCTCGTCACCATCGTTGCCCTGAACTTCGGGGGGCTGCTCGGCGGCGTCGTCGTCACCGAGACCGTGTTTGCGCTCGACGGAATGGGCCTCTATTTCGTAACCCAGTTACAGCTTGGAGATCCGTATCCGGTCATGGCGTGGCTGATGGTGACTGCGACCTTGGTCATCGTCTTCAATCTCATCGCCGACATCGCCTACGGCTTCCTCGACCCACGTGTTCGCTATGACTGAACAGGTACCGGCAACGTCGGGCGCCGTCACCGCTCCCGCGGAGCGGTTGGGTTCGAGCGCGGATCTGTCGCTCAGCTACGAGAGTGGGCTCGAGCTCAAGGCTCGAAGCCAGTGGGCGTACGCGCGTATGCGCTTTCTGAGGCACCGCCTCGCTGTTGGCAGCCTGATCATTCTCATCCTCATCGGGTTCGTCGCGATCTTCGCGAAACAGGTGGCCCCTCACGGCTTCAACGACCAGGACCTCGTCAACATCGCAGCCGCACCGTCCTGGGACCATCCGTTCGGCACCGACTTGCTCGGCCGCGACTACCTGAGCAGGGTCATCTACGGTCTTCGGACGTCGCTCTGGGTCGCGTTCTTCGTGGCGCTGCTCTCGACGGCCTTCGGGACGGCAGTCGGCGCGGTCGCCGGGTACTACGGCGGTACGACCGACAACTTGCTCATGCGCTTCACCGACCTCATCCTGACGCTTCCGGGCCTCGCGGTTCTGCTCACGGCTGCAGCATTCCTCGGACAGCAGAGCCAGAGCATCGGGCCGATCTCGATCTCGCAGCCGGTCATGATCGGGCTCATCCTCGCGTTCCTCTTCTGGACAGGCCTCGCCCGCATCGTCCGCGGTGTCTACTTGTCACTTCGGGAGAAGGAGTTCGTCGAGGCAGCGAAGGCCTCGGGAGCCGGTGACATGCGGATCATGGTGCGCCACATTCTCCCGAACTGCGTCGGCCCGATCGTCGTCACGATGACGCTCATCATCGCCACGGCGATCCTCGTCGAGGCCGCACTCTCGTTTCTCGGGTTCGGCATTCAGCCCCCCAACCCCGCACTCGGCAGCCTCATCGCCGAGGGCAACGTGGGAGGCCTCGGCTACTGGTGGCTCGTCACGTACCCCGGTCTCGTCATCGTGATCATCGCGCTGGCGGTCAACTTCATCGGGGATGGACTGCGCGACGCACTCGACCCAACGCAAAGACTTCGTGCCTGAGGCCATCCTCTCCATCCGCGACCTCACGGTCGAGTTCAAGACCGAGGACGGGGTTGTCCATGCAGTCACCGGAGTCGGTTACGACCTCGCGGCCGGCGAGACGCTCGGCGTCGTCGGTGAGTCGGGATCCGGAAAGAGCGTCTCCGTCATGTCGATGCTCGGCCTGATCCCCGTTCCGCCCGGCCGAATCGTGGCCGGTGAGGCGATCTACAAAGGCCGCGATCTGCTCAAGATCCCACCGAAGGAACTTCGCGATATCCGGGGCGGCGAGATCGCGATGATCTTTCAGGATCCGATGACCTCGCTGAACCCGGTGCTCACCATTGGGGACCAGATCGCAGAGGCGATAACGACGCACAACGCCGGGATGAGCGACAGCGACGCGAAGAAGCGCACGATCCACCTTCTCGACGTCGTCGGCGTTCCGGTCCCGGAGCGCCGGGTCGACCAGTATCCGCATGAGTTCTCAGGCGGAATGCGGCAGCGCGCGATGATCGCCATGGCGATAGCGAACGCGCCGAGCATCCTCATCGCCGACGAGCCGACGACGGCGCTCGACGTCACGATCCAGGCGCAAATCATTGAGGTGATGCGCACGGCGCAGCGAGAGACGGGGGCCGCGACCATCCTGATCACCCACGACCTCGGATTGATTGCCGAGCTCGCTGATCGTGTCATCGTCATGTACGGCGGTCGCGTGGTCGAGCTCGGTGACGTGCACACGATCTTCAGCAGCCCGCACCACCCGTACACGGTCGGCCTCATGAAGAGCCTTGCTCGCATCGATCTCGACCAGCAGTGGCTCGAGCCAATCCCCGGGCAGCCGCCGAGCCTCATCCTGCCCCCCCCG